>JANYBE010000498.1 GCA_025360945.1 Rhizobacter sp.
GGCCGTCGCCCTCAACCGCCCGCGCTGCCCACTGCAGCGTGGATCAATCCACCACCATCGGAGCTCAGCAACTCGAAATCACCACAACTTTGCGCAGTAAATTCATGACGAACGGTGGCGCAAAGTCATTGACACGTACCGCGGGTCGTCGGGTCGGCCTGTGCATCGACCTTTTCGAGGCTTACTCAGCGTTCACTCGCGTTACGGCCCGCACACTCGCGCTGCCACCAATTCGTGGCACGCTTACCCGAAGGCTTCAGCCATTTCGTTACCTCCATGACTGCTCCGGTTGCTTCCGGCTGGAGCGGTCGCCGGGTGGGCTTTGCACCCACTGGAAAGCGCCGCCTTTTCACGGCGCACACCCTGAGCAGTCCTTCGCGTCGCTGAATTGGTCGCGTTGAAGCCGTCGTTCAGGTATGCCGTTGGTGACGCCATCCGAACGCGACGGCCATCTCGGTACCGATGCTCACTGCCAGCAGGAGGGCTCGCCGACAGGTGACCGCATACCGCTTGAAGTAATCGACTGGCGATGGCGTCATACAGATCATCGGACAGAGGTAGATGCAGTCATCGGCGTGGCGGCGTCGGGCAGCAAGGTCCGCGGGGCGCCGATGCCGTGGGTGTTGTGATGAGCGGGCGGAAGCAGCGATCGTCGCGGCCGCGCGGCCAATGGCCATCAACCCGGTAGTCGATGCCCGCGAAGGCGCGTGCGCCGGTGCGGCGCCCCCGCCAGGTACAAACCGAGGACCGATCGCGCTGCAGCTTCTGCCGACGCCAAGACGGGCGCGTTATCGACGCAGAGCGCTAATGGCGTAGTAGGTGGCAATGTAGGGGGCCAGAGGATCGCCCTCCGCACGATCCTCGAGAAACCCGTCCATCGAAAAGCCCGAGGACATTAGCCCACCGAGGGTTTGCTCGAGTGTGTGGCCGAACTCAATGGGGTCTTCGGGATGAAATTTCGCGGACCGCTCATGCGCAGTCAGCGAAGTCAGATCGGAATAGGGCAGAGCGTGGGCAACTTGGAGAATGCCTTCGGAATATTCGGGCCACCGGAACACGTACTGCACCGGGTTGACGAACGCGCAGAGCAACCGGCCCTGGGGGCGAATGACACCAGCAAGCCCCCGCCAGATTTCGCCGGGGTCCTCGACAAATTGCGTCCCTAGCCCGACGACCGCGAGGTCGAAGCTCCGCTGCGAAAGGGCGCCAAGATTTGTCATGTCACCCAGCACCGTCTGGATGCTCAGGTTGCTGCGCCTTGCCGTCTCCTCATCCGCGGCAAGCTGCGCGGGCGAATTGTCGAGGCTTAAGACGTGAGCGCCGGCCGCGGCCAGCAGCGGCACCTGCTGACCGCCCCCAAGCGCGACACAGATGACCTTGGCGCCTGCCAGGGGCGGGTACCAGGATTCGGGAATCGTCCTGCGGCCAGTGAGAGACAAGCTGACGCGGCCGCACTTGGCCGCTTCGATGGCTTCGAACGAATAGGGGACGGTCGCTGGATTGCCGAGCTTGAGCTCGCGATCCCAGGCTTTGCGGTTGTGGCCAGCGAAGTCGGTCATGGCGCTGCTTATTGCCGGTGGATGACTCACGCAGTCCCTGAACTACCCCCTTGCAGGCCGTGACTCGCAGCATAGGATCTACCTGCGTCGTCAAGTGGCGGTTGATTCGTATGGCCGTATCCATTCGACGCTACCATCCACCACCAAGCACCCATGGGCCCTATTCATTCAAGACTGTTGACATGACGATTATTCAATGGGTTGCATGGTTTTCAGGCGGCATCTTTTTCACGAGCTCGGTGCCCCACGGGGTCAACGGACTCATGGGCCTCGCCAAGCCGCCGGGCTTTGGGCTATCGTCATCCTCAGAAAACGTGCTGTGGGCAGCCCTCAACATGGTCGTCGCGTGGCTGCTCATTCTGCGCGTCGGCGCGTTTGACCTGCGCGACGCACACGCCGTAGCCGCACTCGGGCTCGGCGTGTTGATGATGTCCTTCACGCTGGCCCGCTACTTCGGGAAGCTGCCGCCTGACGCCGGCCGAACTGATCGAGACGGCCGAGAAGGTGGCCTCGGCGGCCTGGAGCTGCCTAGGGTGTGTGACGATAAGTTCGCGTGACGAGCGGCCCAACGATCACCCGGCCGACCCTCACTTCGGCGGGGTCGTGTCCTTTGTCTGCATGTTCGGGTTGGTGTTTTGACTGGCCGGCGCCGTTTGCTGCGCGGCCGCCTTGTCCTTCACCTTTTCACGATGATGCTCAATCGCGCAACCGGCAGCCGCGCCGAGAACAGCATGTTTGCCAGCGATATGGCCGGCAACGCCGCCCACCGCGGCACCTTTCAAACAGCCCTTAGCCATGCCGAGCGACGGAAATGCCAATGCGGAAGCGGACACCGCGAGTGCAACAAAAAACTTGTTCATGAGGGCTCCCCCTGTTTCGACTCCAACTCGGAGACAGAGTAAGGATAGGCAGATGCCATCGGGGCACAACGGCCCTATCGCTTGAAAGCCGGTAGGACCTTACTTACACCTTGCGCGTCGCCACCTCGGCTGGTATTGCACTCGGCCGGCTGCTGGGGCTCCATGCCCCTCCATCAGTCTTCGCGGTGCAGCGACTCGACGACGTTCTCCACGTCCACTCGGCCGACCCGCGGCCATTGCTCAAGAGGCCTCTCGACACATTCACTTTTCGTCGCCGTCGAGATCGATCTCGATCACCATCGTGCGGATGCCGATCTTGTCGCGCAGGTTGCGCCGTGGCACCGACAATATTCCTCACACCACTTCTCAGCGGCCGGGCGGATCAGGTAGCTGGCCACCTGGGTCAGTGTTACGGTAGCGATCACGGTATTGGGCGGCCACTGCTGCCGGGTGGCGGCGCAATCGCACCCAAAGCGATTGCGACGGGGCGCGTCTGCGTCCGACAGACTCTCGCGGGGTGAGCGGATCTAGGCCGCCGAACGAGCCGCTGTACGCCGGTGGGCTTGCTGGAACTGTGTAGGATCGAAGCCCCCCAGCAGGCATTCTCGACCGGTACCCACAATGATCGTCCGCATCGAACTCCACCACGACAAACACGAGGGGTACTCGTACGACGTCATCGCGGAGCACCAGACCCTCTACAACGGTTCCGGTTCCTCTTCCTTCGTCAATGGTCTGGCGGCGGCCGTCGAAGGCCTGGGTTCCGACGTGCACGCCGCGGAGATCGCCTTCCAGGGCATCGTGTCGGGCACTTACCCGCTAGCCACCATCGCGACGCGGCCTAACGAAGTCGCGCAGCACGCGGTGAACACAGCGAGTGCCGTCTACGAAGCCGAACGCGAGTAGCTTGTGTTGACGCTGCCCACCATCGCGGCAACCGACGGTGTCATGTTCACAGGAACCAGTTCGACCGCTGGTGCCTCGCGCGCCAGCACGCGCAGCAGTTCATCGGCAAATGCGTGACCGATATCCGGCACGCCGCAGAAGTCCAGCTCGACTCGCCGAAATTCGCTCAGGCGCGCACCGATGCGCCGCGCCTGGGCCCGCGATTCGAGCCCTGTAACTGCGGACGTGATCACGCGCAGCGGGACGACGGTGCGCTCGAAGCCCATGCCGATGCCGTCCAGGCTGTGCGCCCTGCGCACCGCGTCCAGCGTGCGCGGCGTGTCGAGCGCAAACGAGGCATACACCGACGTGCCTTCGTGCTTCAGCGCGCGCTGCGGATGCCAGCCCTGCCCGTCCCATGCGCGCTTCTGGAACGAGGCCTCATTGGCGTGCAGGTCGAAGACGTCGGCCAGTCGCGAGGTGAAGAACAGCCCGTGCCCGCTGTGCCTGAGCGGCTGGCTCGTGAGCTTGCCTTTGCTGAGTTCCAGCATCGCGGCCTGCGGGTTGTCGATCGCGAAGGCTTTGGCGATGTTCCGGAACAAGCCGTGGCCATTGTCGGAGACGAGCAGCTGTGCGTGCCCCGCGGTTTGCCGCAGCGACACCGTCACATGCGTTCCGCCGCTGTGATCGATGGCGTTGTTCAGCAGCTCGCAGAAGGCGTGTTGCACCATGCGGTTCACGGCCGGTGGCAACACGAAGAACGGGGCAAAATCGATGTCCCAGGGCGCGTCCTCGGCGAGCCCGGCCAACGCGTAGCGATGCACCGCCTGGCGCAGCAGGCCGGGGCGGTAGCGCGGGCGCCGCGCTGAACCTTCGTTGACGAGCCAGTTCAGTTCGGTCAGGCGCACCAGCGCGCGGCGCGCCGTCCGTACGCTGACATGCGCGTGGGCGGCCAGTTCCAAGTCTATTCGGGCTGGCTGCCTGATGGCCGCAGTGGTGATCCAGTGCGACAGCGCATTGAGATCGAGTCGGGACATGGCCTCACTCCTTGGTCAGTGACCTTGGAGTGTCGGTGCCCGCGACGACCGCCGCGCGCGGAAAAGCCTGTGTTTTCGGGCGTTGTTCCGATCAATCAGGCCGCCGCGTGTCGCGTGCCGTATCGCTGCTCGGCCGGGGATTCGTCGACGTTGATCAGCCGCGCTCCCAAACGCTGCACGGCAAGCGTGCGCTCGATCTCGGCGAGTTCGCCGGCAATACGATCGATCCGGCCGCTGCGGCCGAGGCTCCAGGCCGATTCGGCGTAGTCGGCCTCGAGCTCAGCGCGCAGGCGAGTGTACTTGCCGGTTAATTGGTTGTTGGTCATCTTCGTTCCCTGCTCTCAACGGTGCACGAGTGTCGGACGGCCTTCATCCGATGCCAACCCGCCGTTCGGGGGGGGCCAAGCGCAATGTGTGGCAAAGCACCCACTGCAGCCGCTCAGCCTGTGCGCCCCGCAACGGCCGGCGTGCCGGTCAGTTGCCGGTACAGCGCCATGTACTTTTGCGCCGCGCCTGTCCACGAAAAGTCCTGCGCCATCGCGCGCCGCATCAGCCCTTGCCAGCGCGCCGGCTCGGCGTGGGCCGCGATCGCGCGCTGAATCGCAGTGTCGAGCGCGGCGGGTGTCGCGGCGTCGAACGAGAAGCCGGTCGCACGATCGGCCTGCACCGCCTCATCGCTCGCATCGACGACCGTGTCGGCAAGACCACCGACGCGCCGCACCACCGGCAGCGTGCCGTAGCGCAAACCGTAGAGCTGCGTCAGCCCGCAGGGCTCGAAACGCGACGGCACGAGGATCGCGTCGGCTCCAGCGATGAGCCGGTGAGCGAAGGCCTCGTCGTAGCCGATGCGCGCCGCGACCGCACCCGGATGCGCTTGCGCGGCAGCGACGAAGGCAGCCTCGAGGGCCGGATCGCCCGAGCCCTGCAACGCGAGCTGACCGCCACGACGCAGCAGACCGGGCAAGGCGCCGAGCAGCAGGTCCAGGCCTTTTTGAGAGGTGAGCCGGCTGACCAGCCCGAACAGCGGTGCCTCGGCCCCGGGCTTCAGTCCGAGTTCGGCTTGCAGCGCGAGCTTGCACTTCGCCTTGCCCTGCAACTGTGTTGGCGAGTAGCGCGCGGCCAGGCTCGCATCGGTGGCCGGATTCCACACCACGCCATCGACCCCGTTGAGCACGCCGCTCACGTCGCCGCCGCGGCCGCGGATCACGCCATCCAGCCCGAAACCGAACTCGTGCGTCGCGATCTCCCGCGCATAGGTTGGGCTTACTGTCGTCACGCGCTGCGCGAACTTCAGGCCGGCCTTCATGAACGAGAGCTGCTGGTGGTACTCCAGGCCGCTCGAGGCCATGAAGCGCGACGGCAAGCCCAGCAGCGCGAAGTCGCCACTCGGGAACAGCCCTTGGTATGCGAGGTTGTGCACCGTGAACACGGTTGCCGCTGCGGTCGGTGGGTGGGCTGCAACGTAGGCGCAAGTCATCGCCGCGTGCCAGTCGTGGGCGTGAACCAGCGAGGGGGTCCATGCCGGGTCGAGCTCGCCGGCGGCGAGCTGCGCGCCGACCCAGCCGAGCAGCGCGAAGCGCTGCACGTTGTCGGCCCACTCGCTTCCGTCGCTGGCCTGGTAAGGGCTGCCCGGGCGCCGGTAGCGGTACGGCGCATCGACGATGTAAATCGGCACTTTGCTGTACGGCATCTGCCCCAGGCGCAGCGTGCCTCGCGCTGCGCCGAAGCACGGCCCGATCTCGCAGACGACCTTCTGATGCAGCACCGCGTCGACGATGGCCGGAAGGCCCGGCAGCAGCAGGCGCACATCGGCGCCTGCCGCGATCAAGGCCTGCGGCAGCGCCCCCAGCACGTCGGCCAGCCCGCCCGTCTTGACCAGCGGAAAGATCTCGGCACCCACATGCAAGACCTTCATGTCCTCAGCTTGTCCAGCATGGCGCGCGTCACCAGCGTGATGCCGTTCTCCGAGCGCATGAAGCGCTTGCCGTCGAGCTCGGCGTCTTCGCCGATCACCATGTCGTCCGGGATCGTCACGCCGCGGTCGATCACGCAACGTGTGAGCCGCGCACGGCGCCCAACCTGCGCCTCGGGTAGCAGCACCGACCAGCTCACGGTCGAGTACGAATGCACCCGCACGCTCGAGAACAGCACGGAGCGGTGCACCGAGCCGGATACGATGCAGCCCCCCGAAACCATCGACTCGATCGCCATGCCGCGCCGGTCGTCCTGGTTGTGCACGAACTTCGCCGGCGGCAGCTGTGCCTGGTAGGTCCAGATCGGCCAGCGAGTGTCGTACAAGTTGAGTAGCGGATCGGTCGCCGTGAGGTCGATGTTGGCGTCCCAGTACGCATCTATCGTGCCCACGTCGCGCCAGTACGGTTCCTCGTTGTGGCGAGTGCCCACCGCGCTGAGCTCGAACGGGTGGGCTGCCGCGTTGCCGTTCTTCACCGCGCGCGGAATGATGTCCTTGCCGAAATCGTGGCTCGATTCGGCGTCGTTGATGTCGCGCTCAAGCTCCTTGTAGAGAAAGCGCGCGTTGAAGATGTAGATGCCCATGCTCGCCAGCGACCGAGTCGGGTCGCCTGGCATGGTGGGTGGATCGACCGGTTTCTCGACGAAATCGGTGATCAGGTGGTTCGAATCGACCGCCATCACGCCGAACGCGCTGGCCTGGTCGCGCGGCACCGCGATGCAGCCCACGGTGCAGTCTCGTCCCCTGGCGACGTGGTCGGCGAGCATCAGCGCGTAGTTCATCTTGTAGATGTGGTCGCCCGCGAGCACGACGATGTAGTCGGCGCCGTAGCTCGCGAGAATGTCCTGGTTTTGGTACACCGCGTCGGCAGTGCCGCGGTACCAGCTCTCGTCGTCGGTGCGCTGCTGCGCCGGCAGCAGGTCGACGAATTCGTTCATCTCGCTCTTCAGGAAGCCCCAGCCGCGCTGCACATGGCGCAGCAGGCTGTGGCTTTTATACTGCGTGATCACGCCGATGCGACGGATGCCGGAGTTCAGGCAGTTCGACAACGCGAAGTCGACGATACGGAACTTGCCGCCGAAGTACACCGCCGGCTTGGCGCGCCGGTCGGTCAGGCTCTTCAGCCGGCTGCCCCGCCCGCCCGCCAGCACGAGGGCGACGGCTCGTTTGGGCAGATCAAGACTGAGCGCAAGTTCGTTGGGGGTCATCGCTGTCTCCTACTTGTGGTGTGCAGTGTGCAGTGTGCCGGGCTGAGGCCCAGTGTGGCCGCATTTGCATCCGCGCAACATACGTGTTCTACCCGAAGCCACGCCGACGGCTGGGCACGGGCGCGGGCGCAAAAATTGCGTGAGCTGCGGATCGAGACACTGCTGGCCGATGCGACACTCGGCGCGCAGGCTGATGTCCACATCGAGCGGCCCGCATTTTCAGACGATAAAGGACCTCCGAGTGATACCCGATTCCTCATCCCCAATCCTCAGCGTCGCCAACGGCATCGAAGCGCAACTCCTCGACACGGTGGCCGTGGCACCCGCGGACGCCACGCCGAATGATCTGATGCAGGCCGTCTCGCAGGTCGCACGGCGCCAGTTGTCGCAGCGCTGGGTCAAGACCCAAGCCGAGCAGCGCGCCGACAAGGCGCGCCGGGTCTACTACCTGTCGATGGAGTTCCTGATGGGCCGCACGCTGGGCAACGCGCTCGCCGCGCTCGACCTTCGCGGTGACGCTGCCGCGGCAATGAACGCGCACGCGCAGAAGCTCGAGGACGTCGCCGACCAGGAGAAGGACGCGGCGCTCGGCAACGGCGGTCTCGGCCGACTCGCCGCCTGCTTCCTCGACTCGATGGCCACGCTCGGCCTGCCGTCGTTCGGCTATGGCATCCGCTACGAATACGGCATGTTCGCACAGGAGATCAAGCACGGCGCGCAGATCGAGCACCCCGATCCGTGGCTCGAAGACGGCACGGCCTGGGAGTTTCCACGCGCTGCGCTGACCTATCCGGTGCGCTTTGGCGGCTGGGTCGAGCACAGCGGCGAAGGCGCGAACGCGCGCGCGCTGTGGCGCCCGAACGCCGAGGTCGCTGCCAAGGCCTACGACATGGTGATACCGGGCCACGGCACGGCCAAGGTCAGCACGCTGCGCCTGTGGAAGGCCGCGGCGCCGGCGCACATCGACCTGAACGCGTTCAACACCGGCGACTACGCGCGTGCCGCGAGCGCAAAAAACGAGTACGAGAACATCTCGTGGGTGCTGTATCCGAACGACAGCACGCCGGCCGGCCGCGAGCTGCGGCTGCGTCAGGAATACTTCTTCGTCGCCGCGTCGATGCAGGACCTGATCGCGCGCCACCTGGACGAACACGGCTCGCTCGCCAACCTGGCCGAAAAGGTCGCGATCCACCTGAACGACACCCACCCCGCGATCAGCGTGGCAGAGCTGATGCGGCTGCTGTGCGACGAGCACGCGATGCCATGGGCACAGGCCTGGGCATTGTGCGGCCAGGTGTTCTCGTACACCAACCATACGCTGATGCCCGAGGCGCTCGAGACTTGGCCAGTCGCACTGATGCAGCATGTCCTGCCGCGGCATCTCGAGATCATCTTCCGCATCAACGCGGACCTGCTCGAATTCGCTGCCAGGCTCCGGCCGGGCGATGGCGGCTTCCTTTCGCGGCTCTCGCTGATCGACGAGGGCGGTGAGCGCCGAGTGCGCATGGCAAACCTGTCGATCGTCGGAAGCCACAAGGTCAACGGCGTGTCGGCATTGCACTCCGCGCTGCTGGTGCAGACGATCTTCGCGGACTTCGCCAGCTTGTGGCCGGAGCGCTTCACCAACATGACCAACGGCGTGACGCCGCGGCGCTGGCTGGCGCAAGCAAACTCTGGCCTGTCGGAGTTGCTGGACGCGACGCTGGGAACCGGCTGGCGGCTCGATCTCGATCTGCTTAACGAGTTGCAAAACCACAAGATGAACGCCGCCTTTCGCGATGCGTTCATCGCGGTCAAGCGCGCCAACAAGGCGCGGCTCGCGGCCTTGATCGAGCGCAAGACGGGTGTAG
Source organism: Rhizobacter sp. (assembly GCA_025360945.1). Lineage (GTDB taxonomy): Bacteria > Pseudomonadota > Gammaproteobacteria > Burkholderiales > Burkholderiaceae_C > LMDS01. The sequence goes on from JANYBE010000498.1 coordinate 9,372, forward strand.
TCGTGGACCCGACGAGCCTGTTCGACGTGCAGGTCAAGCGCATCCACGAATACAAGCGCCAGCTGCTCAACGTGCTGCACGCGGTGACGCGCTATCAGGCGATCCTCGCCAATCCGCAAGGCATCAACGGTGAAGACTGGGTGCCGCGCACCATCGTCTTCGCCGGCAAGGCCGCGTCGAGCTATGCCACCGCCAAGACCATCATCCGCCTGATCCATGACGTGGGCGCGGTCGTCAACAACGATCCGCGCATAGGCAACAGGCTGAAGATTGTGTTCGTGCCGAACTACGGCGTCTCGGTGGCGGAGGTCATCATGCCGGGCGCGGACCTGTCGGAGCAGATCTCCACCGCCGGCACAGAGGCCTCGGGCACCGGCAACATGAAGCTCGCATTGAACGGTGCGCTGACGATAGGCACCGACGACGGCGCCAACATCGAGATCCGCCAGAACGTCGGTGACGACAACATCTTCATCTTCGGGCTGAAGACGCCCGAGGTCATGACACTGCGCCAGACCGGCTACCAGCCGATGCGCATCTACGAGAGCACGCCGGCGCTGAAGGCGGTGCTCGATGCGATCGCCGCAGGCGCGTTCTCGCCCGACGAGCCCGGTCGCTACCGCGGTCTGATCGATTCCCTGCTGTGGGGCGGCGACCATTACCTGCTGCTCGCCGACTACGCGTCGTATGTGGCGACGCAGTTGCGCGTCGATTTGCTGTACCGCCAACCGGCGCTGTGGGCCGAGCGCGCGATCGCCAACGTGGCCGGAATGGGCGCGTTTTCGAGCGACCGCACGATAGGCGAATACGCCCGTCAGATCTGGCACATCGAACCCCAAGCGCGCCAGTAAAAGCAGGTGTGCACGGGAGGCATGGCCCTTGGTACCATGCCTCGGCTTGCATATGCCCACGACCATGACAACCGATCACGACATCGAGCTCGTCCGCCATGCGGCGCACGGTGATCCGTTCAAGGTCCTGGGCGTGCACGCCGACGCGCAGGGCCGGCTGTGGCTGCGCGCGATGTTGCCGAATGCGACCCATGTGACGGTGCTCGACGCAGACAGTGGCGAGCAGCTCGGCGCGCTGGCACAGCGCTATGCCGACGGCTTCTTTGAGGGCTTGCTCAGCGTCAGCGAGCCGCCTAACTATCGCCTCCAGGTGCGCTGGCAGGACGGCAATTCGTCCCTCGTCGACGATCCGTACCGCTTTCCGCCGGTGCTTGGCGAGCTCGACGTGTGGCTGCTCGGCGAGGGCTCGCATCTGCGGCCGTTCGAGGTGCTGGGCGCGGCGCAGCGCGTGATGCTCGACGTGGCCGGGACGAGCTTCGCGGTTTGGGCGCCAAACGCGTCGCAGGTCAGCGTCGTCGGCGACTTCAACCACTGGGACGCCCGCCACCATGCGATGCGGCTGCGGCGCGAATGCGGCGTGTGGGAAATCTTCGTTCCCGGTGTCAGTGACGGCGCGCGCTACAAATACCGGCTTCGGGACCGCCACGGCAACGTGTTGCCGCAAAAAGCCGACCCATACGCGCTGCAATCGGAGCTGCGGCCGGCGACCGCGAGCGTGGTTGCACGCTTGCCGACGGTGGCGCCGAGATCCGATGCGCGCCAGCGTGCGAATGCGCTCGACGCGCCCGTCAGCATCTACGAAGTGCACCTTGGCTCGTGGCGCCGCAAAGTCGAGGAGAACAACCGCTTCCTGAACTGGGACGAACTTGCCGACACGCTCGTGCCGTACGTGCGCGAGATGGGCTTCACGCACCTCGAGCTGCTGCCAATCAGCGAGTACCCGTTCGACGGCTCGTGGGGCTATCAGCCGATCGGTCTGTACGCGCCGACCGCGCGGTTCGGCGATGCCGGCGGCTTGCGCCGTTTCGTCGATCGCTGCCACTCGGAGAGCCTCGGTCTGATCATCGACTGGGTGCCGGCGCACTTCCCGACTGACGTGCACGGCCTGAGCCAGTTTGACGGGACCGCGCTGTACGAGTACGCCGACCCGCGCGAGGGATTCCATCAGGACTGGAGGACGCTGATCTACAACTTCGGCCGCACCGAGGTGCGCAACTTCATGGTCGCGAACGCGCTGTACTGGCTCGAGCGCTACAACGTGGACGGCCTGCGCGTGGACGCCGTTGCGTCGATGCTCTACCGCGACTACAGCCGAAAAGCTGGCCAGTGGTTGCCTAACCAGCACGGCGGGCGCGAAAACCTCGAGGCCATGGCCTTCCTGCGGCGCATGAACGAGGTTGTCGGCACCGAACGGCCGCAGGCGGTCACACTGGCCGAAGAGTCGACGGCCTTCCCCGGCGTGTCACGCCCGCCGTGGGTCGGCGGGCTGGGCTTTCACTACAAGTGGAACATGGGCTGGATGAACGACACGCTGAGCTACATGAAGCGTGACCCGGTACACCGCATGCACCATCACGGCGAGATCACCTTCAGCCTGGTCTATGCCTTTAACGAGAACTTCGTGCTCCCGATCTCGCACGACGAGGTCGTGCACGGCAAGGGCTCGATGCTGACCAAGATGCCGGGCGACCGCTGGCAGAAGTTCGCCAACCTGCGCGCCTACTACGGCTACATGTTCGGCCACCCCGGCAAGAAGCTGTTGTTCATGGGCTGCGAGTTCGCGCAGGAGCGCGAATGGAACCACGACCAGAGCCTGGACTGGCATCTGCTGGCCGATGCCGCCCACGAGGGTGTGCGCCGGCTGCTGTGCGATCTGAACGCGCTGTACCGCGCGACGCCGGCGCTGTACGAGCGCGACTTCGTGCCCGAAGGCTTCGAGTGGATAGACCACCACGACGCCCGTCGCTCGGTGCTGAGCTTCGTGCGGCGCGGCGCGTCCGGCGACGCGCTGATCGCCGTCGTCTGCAACTTCACTGCGGCCGTGCACCGCGGCTATCGCCTCGGCGTGCCCGCCGCCGGCCAGTGGCGCGAGTGCCTGAACACCGATTCGATGCACTACGGCGGCAGCAATGTCGGCACGCCGCTGGGCATGGCCGTGTCCGAAGCCGTGGCCTGCCACGGCCGCGCGCAATCGATCGTCATCGACCTCCCTCCACTGGCCTGCGTGATGTTCGAATGGAAAGCTTCCTGAGCGCCGATCGCCGCACGGTCGCGCCGTCGTCGCCACCGACGGTCACCGATGGTCAACCCTGGCCGCTGGGCGCGCACTGGGATGGCGCTGGTGTCAACGTCGCCGTTTTCTCGGCGAACGCGCAGGCCATCGATCTCTGCCTGTTCGACGCCGCGGGCACACACGAGATCGTGAGAATTCGCCTGCCCGGCCACACCGGTGACATCTGGCATGGCCGCGTCGACGGCGCCGCACCCGGCCTGGTCTACGGACTGCGCGCGCACGGCCCGTGGCGGCCCGACAAAGGGCATCGATTCAACCCGACCAAGCTGCTGCTGGATCCGTACGCGCGCGAGATCGTCGGGCGCTTCGCATGGGCGGACGAACACTTCGCGGCCGACCGTATCCACCCCAAGCAGATGGACACGCATGACAACGCCACGAGTGCATTGAAGGCACGCGTCATCCACGATCACCACGACTGGGCAGACGACCGCGCACCGAACACGCCGCTCGCCGACACCGTGCTGTACGAGATGCACATTAAGGGCTTCTCCAAGCTCAACCCGAACGTGCCCGAGACGCTGCGCGGCACCTATGCCGGACTGGGCCACGACGTTTCGATCGCTCACCTGAAGCGCCTTGGCGTCACTGCGGTCAGCCTGCTGCCGGTGCATCAGCACGTCGACGAGGAGCGGCTCGTCTGCATGGGTCTGAGCAACTACTGGGGCTACAACACGATCGGATTTTTCGCACCAGACCAGCTCCTGAGCAGCACGCCGAATGACGCCGCAGCGACACGCACCGAGTTCCGCGCCATGGTGCGCGCGCTGCACGCGTCCGGCGTCGAGGTGATCCTCGATGTCGTCTTCAACCACACCGCCGAGAGCGACGCGACGGGCCCGATGATCAGTTTCAGGGGCTTGGACAACGCAAGCTACTACCGCCTTTCGCCCGAAGCAAAACATGACTACGTCAATGACACCGGCTGCGGCAACACTGTCGACCTGCGCCATCCTCGCGTACTGCGGTGGGTGATGGACAGCCTGCGCTATTGGGTCACCGAGATGCACGTCGACGGCTACCGCTTCGACCTCGCGACCGTGCTCGGCCGTGGCGACGATGGTTTCGACCGGCGCGCCGCATTCTTCGCCGCCGTCGCGCAAGACCCAGTGCTGGCGTGCGTCAAGATGATCGCCGAACCCTGGGACCTCGGCCCCGGCGGATACCAAGTCGGCGGCTTCCCGAACGGCTGGGCCGAATGGAACGACAAGTTCCGCGACGACGTGCGCAGCTTCTGGCTGCGCCACCCGAGCACGCGCGGCGCGTTAGCGCAGCGGCTGTGTGCTTCGTCTGAGATCTATCAAGGCCTCGCGCGCGCGCCGGCCGAATCGATCAACTATTGTGTCTCGCACGACGGCTTCACGCTGCGCGATCTGCTGAGCCACGTCGAGAAGCACAACGAAGCCAACGGCGAACAAAACCGCGACGGCACCACCAACAACCTGAGCTTCAACTGCGGCGTCGAAGGCCCGAGCGACGATGTTGCAATCAACACGCTGCGTCAGCGCCTGATGCGCGCCATGCTTGCGACCAACCTGCTGGCCCAAGGCACGCCGATGCTTAGCGCCGGCGACGAACTCGGCCACACGCAGGGCGGCAACAACAACCCGTACTGCCAGGACGGCCCGATCACGTGGATCGACTGGGCCTCCGCCGACGAAGACCTGATCACGTTCACATCGCGCGTGCTTGCGCTGCGTCGCATCGCGCAACCGTTCGCGAACCGCTGGTACAGCGGCCTGACCGACCCGCTCGGCCTGCACGATCTGGCTTGGCTCACGCGCACCGGCCAGCCCATGCAATCCGCCACCTGGAGCGATTCAGCCGATCGCGTGCTCGGCTGTCTGATCGGCGAACCCGGTCGCGCCGCCGCGCCGCTGTTGTTGCTTGTGAATGCGCTGGGCGACGACAGCAGCTTCATGCTGCCGGCCGGTGTGTGGGAAGTCGTGCTCGACAGCACCCACCCGCGCGGCCTGGGGTCATGGCACGGCCAAGGCGAAGTCGCCCTGCCATTGCCCGCAGGCAGCCTGCTGCTGCTCGCGGCCTCAGGCGCCGACATCCGGTTGTAGTCTGGGCGGCAGCGCCAAACTAGAAGGGCGCCCTAAGGCGCCCCACAGATCCATTGCAACGCTCCGAATTCTCGAAGCGTCCGTTCTTTATCGAACCACGGCGATCTGGTCGCGCTTTTCACCCTTGTAGGTGTACAGCGTCAGCGCGCCGTTCTTCACGTCGCCCTTCTCGTCGAACGAGATGTTACCGGTCACACCCTTGAAGCCGTCGGTCTTGGCCAGAACTGGCAGGTAGACCTTGGGGTCGTACGAACCGGCCTTGACCATCGCGGCCACCAGTACATTCATTGCATCGTAGACGTACGGTGCATAGACCTGGACCTCGATACCGAACTTTTTCTTGTAGTCGTCACGGAACTTGTCCATGCCGGCCTTCTGCGTGCCTTCGACGCCACCGGCTTCGGCGCAAACGACCTGACCGTCGGCCATCGCACCACCGGCCAGCTTGGGCAGCTCGCCCGAGCAGATGCCGTCGCCGCCCATGAACTTGGCAGTGATGCCGAGCTGCTTCATCTGGCGGATCATCGGGCCGGCAACGGCGTCCATGCCGCCGAAGAAAACGACGTCAGGCTTCTTGGCTTTGATCTGGGTCAGGATGGCGGTGAAGTCGGTCGCCTTGTCAGTCGTGAACTGCGTTTCGGCGATCGCGCCGCCCGACGCCTTGACGGCCTTCGAGAACTCTTCGGCGACGCCCTGGCCGTAGGCGGTGCGGTCGTCGATCACGGCGATCGACTTGCCCTTGAGTTCCTTGACCGCATAGCGGCCCAGCGTACCGCCGAGGTGCACGTCATCGGCCACCACGCGGAAGGTAGTCTTAAAGCCCTGACGGGTGAACTTCGGATTCGTCGCCGACGGCGAGATTTGCGGAATGCCCGCGTCGCTGTAGATCTTGGACGCGGGAATTGAGGTACCCGAGTTCAGGTGGCCGATCACGCCGACGACCTTGGTGTCGACCAGCTTCTGCGCCACGGCCGTGCCCTGCTTCGGGTCGCCGGCGTCGTCTTCCGGAACCAGTTCGAGCTTGACCTTCTTGCCGCCGATCACCACGCCCTTGGCGTTGAGTTCGTCGATGGCCATCTTGGCGCCGTTTTCATTGTCCTTGCCCAGGTGGGCGATGCCGCCGCTGGTCGGGCCGACGTGGCCGATCTTGACGATCGCGTCCTGCGCATATGCCGCGCCGCCGAACATCACCACAGCAGCCGCAACGATCGTGTTCAGTCTGATTTGCATGCAAAACCTCCAGATGGAAAGAGAGTAATAGTTGAGTGTTATCAACGGGCGACACAATACCCCAAAAGCAAGCCCGTTCACTTAGTGAATGCTCGGGTCACAAAGACTGCGACTTGGAGGAAGCAAGCTCCGGGTGAGTCCACAACGCGCCGGCTAGCGGCTGCGATGACGCGACAACTCCTGTGCCACCGCGCGAGCGACGACATCACGCAAGGTCGATGCCAGCTCGGTGCGGGCATCGCGGATCACGCTGTCGGCCGCGCGCGCCAGAATGGGCGTCAACACCTCGCGCAGGCGGTACTCGAGCATCAGATCGACCTGGCGCTGAACGTCGGCCAGCACGCGCTGGATCATCTGCTCGTCGTTGACGGGCGGCGCTGCGGCGCCTTCGGCAGACGCCGACGGCATCACGTCGGCCTCCGTCGACATCGGCATCGGCACCGGTGGTGCGTCCGGCATGACGACGACCTCGGTGAGCGTCGGAACACGGTCCGGGGGTTGCCAGCCGCCGCTGTTCAATTCGCCACCTCGTGCTTTTCGATCGCATAGCCGCGCGACGCATAGTGCTTCCAGCGCTGCCGCGCCGCGGCCCGATCGTCCGGGTCGGAAGTGACGATCTCGATCACACGCGCGAAGCTCTCGAAACCGGCCGGCGCCTCGTCGTGCAGGTTCAGCAGAACATCATGGTGCCCTGCCTGCGCCAGGTCGGAGACCAGCCACACCGGCGTGGTGCGTAGACGCGGCGCAAGTTCCTCCCCGGGGCGCGCGATCACGTGCGGCACGAACTCGATCGGATCGAACGACCACAGTGCACGGTCGAGGTCGGCGAGCACCGGCGGCGCGCCGCTCACCACGATCTGCGCCCCTTTGCGCAAAGCCTTGCGCAACAAGCGGCAGGCGTACGCGGTCCGGTCCGGCACGTTGAAGTGGAAGCTGACCTCGGTCAATGGAGCCCCCCGCCCGACGGGTACGACGGTGGACGACCCGAGCGGGCGCGGGCCCGCTTGGGAAGGGCTCGGCGCTGAGCCCGCTTCGTCATCCGACCTGCGCCAACACGAAGTGCGTCAGCAGCGGCACCGGCCGCCCGGTCGAGCCCTTCGCGGCACCCGATTTCCACGCCGTGCCGGCGACGTCCAGGTGCGCCCAAGGGTACTTGCCCGTGAAGCGACGCAGGAACATTGCCGCTGTGATTGCACCGCCGGCGCGGCCGCCGATGTTGGCCATGTCGGCGAAGTTGCTCTTCAGGCCTTCGTCGTACTCCTCGTCGAGCGGCATGCGCCAGCACGGGTCGAGCCCGGCCTGGCTCGCGGCCAGCATCTGCGCGGCAATCTTGTCGTCGGCCGTGAACAGGCCCGAGTGGTGGTTGCCGAGCGCGACCACGCAGGCGCCCGTGAGCGTCGCCACGTCGACGACAACCGCGGGCTTGAAGCGCTCGGCGTAGGTAAGCGCATCGCACAGTATCAGTCGGCCTTCGGCATCGGTGTTCAGGATCTCGATGGTCTGGCCCGACATGCTCTTGACCACGTCACCGGGCTTGACCGCGTTGCCGCTGGGCATGTTCTCGCACGATGGGATGATGCATACGAGGTTCAGCCTCGGCTTCAGCTCGGCCACCGCACGCAGCGTGCCGAGCACGCTTGCCGCGCCGCCCATGTCGAACTTCATCTCGTCCATCTCGGCACCCGGTTTCAGCGAAATGCCGCCGGTGTCGAAGGTGATGCCCTTGCCGACGAGCACCACCGGCGCCTGCGATTTGGCCGCGCCGTCGTAGCGCGCGACGATGAAGCGCAGCGGTTCTTCAGAGCCTTGCGCGACCGACAGGAACGAGCCCATGCCGAGCTTTTCGCAGGCCTTGCGGTCGAGCACCTCGACCTTGAGGGCGTATTCCTTGCCGAGCTTCTTCGCCTGCTCGGCCAGGTAGCTCGGCGTGCAATGGTTGCCCGGCCGATTCGCGCACTCGCGCGCCAGCGTGACACCGGCACCGATTGCGTGGCCGCGTGCCAGGCCTTGTTGCACGGCCTTTGCTTCGGGCTTGCTGCACAGCAACGTAACCTTGCTGATCGTTGACGCCGCCGGCGCACTCGGCTTAGTGTGTCGGTAGACGTAGGTGGCCTCGCGCACCGCGGCGACGGCGGCTTCTGCATGCGCATCGGTCAGCAACTCGGTGCCGGCATAGCCGACGGCCACATGCTTGGCACCCAGGTCCTTGACGTGACCGATGCCGTTGGCGACCGCGGCCTTGAACGCCTTCGCAGTCGCCGCGCCCGCCATCGCGAACACCACGCGCGGCGCGCGGATGCCGACCGGCCGGTGCAGGTAGATGCTCTTGCCCGCCTTCAGCGTCAGGTCGCCCTGTGCAAGGGCATCGCTGAGCGCAGCGGCAAGCGGCGCCGCAAGTGTGGGTGCTACGGCCGCGCCGGTGACGACGAGCACGAGCGCGTCGCAGCTCAGGCCAGCCAAAGAGTCAGGGGCAGAAATTTGATGACGGAAGTCCATAATCGACCAGTCCATTAGACAGGCTGACGATGTTATTCGATTCCACTTTGCGCCGAGAGTTGGCGCGCAATTTCGGTGCCACGCTGGTCGTGATCCTCACCATCGTGCTGACGATGTTCCTGATCCGCACGCTCGGCAGGGCCGCCGGCGGAGAGATCGCGCCGCAAGAGGTGGTGCTGTTCCTCGGCTACACCGCGCTCGGCCATTTGCCAACGATGCTCGCGTTGTCGCTGTTCGTCTCGGTTGTCGCGACGCTGTCGCGCATGTACCGGGACAGCGAGATGGCGATCTGGTTTTCGAGCGGCGTAGGCCTGACCCGCTTCGTGGCGCCGGTGCTTCGCGTGAGTTGGCCGGTGCTGCTGGTGATTGGTCTACTCGCGCTGTACGTGTGGCCGTGGCAGAACCAGCGCAGCGTTGAGCTGAAAGAACGCTTCGAACGCCGTTCCGATCTGTCGCGCGTCACACCGGGCCAGTTCCAGACTTCGAGCGACGGCACGCGCGTGTTCTTCATCGAGCGCGACGTGGCGGACAGCCGCACCGGCCGCAACGTCTTCATCTTGAGCTCGCTGCACGATTCCGAATCGGTCACCTCGGCGCGCAGCGGCCACATCGAGGGCGACGACGAGCGCTACCTGGTGCTGACGCGCGGCCAGCGCAACGACGAGAACCTGCGCACCAGCGAGAAGACGCTAGCGCGGTTCGAAGGCTACCGTGTGCAGGCCGGCGAGAAGGTGTTGTCCAGCATGGACAACCTGCCGCCTAGGGCGCGCTCGACGCTCGAACTGCTGCTCGAACCGACGCCGCGCCATCAGGGCCAGCTCGCGTGGCGGCTTGGCCTGTTGCTCGGCGCCGCCAATCTGACGCTGCTGGGCATCGGCCTGTCGGCATCGAATCCGCGCCGCGCGAGCAACTGGAACCTTCTGTTCGCACTGCTTGCGTTCGTCGTTTACTACAACGTCATCAATTTGACGGAAGCCTGGATCGCCGGTGGCAAGGCCGGCATGGGCAGCGCGCTGATCGTCGCACATGGTGGCGCGTTCCTGATCGCGGTGACCTTGCTGTGGTGGCGCGAGCAGGGCACCAGCCGGATCGGCTGGCGCCGGCCGGCGTTCTCACCATGAAGACCGTGCGCCGCCTGTTCTATGCCGACATCGTGACCGCGGTCGCGTTCGTCGCCGCCGCCTTTCTGTCGTTGTCATTCTTCATTGACTTCATCGATCAGCTCGGCGACGTCGGCCAGGGCAGCTACACCATGCTGCATGCAACGCTGTACTCGCTGCTGCTGGTGCCTGGGCATTTCTACGAGGTCGCACCGATCGCGGTGCTGATCGGCACAATCTACACGTTGTCGCGGATGGCGCAATCGTCCGAATACACGATCCTGCGCACCGGTGGCCTCGGGCCTGGCCGGGCGCTTTCGCTGTTGGCCAGCCTCGGCCTGATCTTCGGCGTGCTCACCTTCTTGGTGGGCGACTACCTCGCGCCGTTCAGCGAACGCCAGGCCACGCAGTTGCAGGCCTTCTACAAGGGTGGCAAGAAGCTCGGGCCCTCAGGTGCTTGGTTGAAGGATCGTGCGGACGATCGCAGCTATTCGATCAACGTCGGCTCGTCCGGGCCGGCCCGGCTCCTGAACGACATCCGCATCTTCGAGTTCGACGCCGACGGTCGACTACTGCGACGCATAGCCGCCGGCAGCGCGCAGGTCGAGCAGAACCAGACCTGGATGCTCAGGGACGTGACACTAACGCGCTGGATCACCGCAGACGGCAGCGCCGCCCAGGTGCCCGAGGAAAGACTGCCCCGACTGGCGTGGCACAACAACCTCTCGGCCGCGATGGTAGCCGCCGCCGTGTCGCCAATCAGCACCATGTCCACGATCGACCTGGCACGCTACATCGTGCACCTGGCCGACAATGAGCAGGCGGCACAAAGCCACCAGATCCAGTTCTGGAAACGCGCGCTCTACCCGTTCGCCTGCCTCGTGATGGTGGGGCTAGCGCTGCCTTTCGCCTACATGCACGCGCGCGCCGGCGGCGTGAGCCTGAAGGTGTTTGGCGGCATCATGCTGGGCATTAGCTTCGTGCTGCTCAACAACGTTGCCGGTCACCTCGGGCTGCTGCGCGACTGGACGCCGTGGATGGTCGCGGCGGCACCGAGTGCGCTGTACATGCTGCTGTCGTTCGCCGCGTTCAGCTGGCTGGTGCGCTACCGATGAAGCGCGGTCTCCTGCTGTTCGCGCACGGCGCGCGCGACCCGCGCTGGGCCGAGCCGTTCGAGGCCGTCGCCGCACGCGTGCGGCTGCACGCGCCGACCTGGGCAGTGCTGCTGGCGTTCCTCGAATTCATCCCGCCGAAGCTGATCGACGCAGGTCACGCCCTCGTGGCGGCCGGTTGCGAGCGCGTCGACGTCGTGCCGCTGTTCCTAGGCGCCGGTGGCCATGTGCGCAAGGATTTGCCGATGCTGCTCGATGCGTTGCGCGCCGCGCACCCGGGCGTGCGCTGGCAACTGCAGCGCGCGATCGGAGAACAGCCGGGCGTGATCGACGCGATAGCGCTTGCCGCCGCCTTCAATCTGAGCGACGAACCACTTTCATGAATCTCCATCAGTTCCGGTTCGTGCAGGAAGCCGTTCGGCGCGACCTCAACCTCACCGAGACCGCCAAGGCGCTCTTCACCTCGCAACCCGGCATCTCCAAGGCCATCCTCGAGCTCGAGGCCGAGCTCGGCGTGGACATCTTCGCGCGCCACGGCAAGCGCCTGCGCCGCGTCACCGAGCCGGGCCGCGAAGTGCTCAAGAGCATCGAGGTGATCATGCGCGAAGTCGGCAACCTCAAGCGCATCGGCGAGGAGTTCTCGATGCAGGACGCCGGCACGTTGTCGATCGCGACCACGCACAGCCAGGCGCGCTACTTCCTGCCCGAACCGGTGGCGCAGCTGCGCAAGCGCTTCCCCAAGGTCAATATCAGCCTGCACCAGGGCTCGCCCGAACAGGTCGCGCGCATGGTGATCGAGGAGGTCGCCGACCTCGGTCTAGCGACCGAATCGCTGGGCGATCGAGACGAGCTCGTTTCGTTGCCCTGCTACGAATGGCGACATGTGGTAGTGATGCCCGCCGGGCATCCGCTCGCGCAGCTCGAGCGCATCTCGCTCGAAGACCTCGCGGTGCTGCCGCTCGTGTCATACCACCCTTCATTCAGCGGCCGCACGCGGGTCGATCAGGCGTTTGCCGCGCGCCAGCTCAAGCCCAACATCGTCTTGGAGGCCATCGACGCCGACGTCATCAAGACCTACGTGCGCATCGGTCTTGGCGTGGGCATCGTCGCCGAACTCGCGGTGCGCGATGACCCGCCCGGCGGCGATCTGGTGTCGCGACCGGTCGGGCATCTGTTCGGCAGCAACGTCACGCGCATCGCATTCAAGCGCGGCGCCTATCTGCGCAACTTCGTCTACGCCTTCGCCGAGATGATGTCGGACCGTCTGAGCCGCAAGCTCATCGACAGCGCCATGGCCGGCGAGGCCGACGACTACCAACTCTGAACTCGCTTATCCGCAGCCACGCATGAGCCACTTCCCCACGCCTGCCCTCACCAGCCGCCTGCCCCAGGTCGGCACGACGATCTTCACCGTGATGTCGGCGCTCGCGCAGTCGCACGGCGCGGTTAACCTCGGCCAGGGCTTCCCCGATTTCGATTGCGATCCGCGCCTGCTCGACGCAGTCAACGACGCGATGCGCGCCGGACAGAACCAGTACCCGCCGATGATCGGCGTGCCGGGCTTGCGCGAGGCCGTCGCCGCGAAGATCGACGCAATGTACGGCCACGCGTATGACGCGGGCAGCGAGATCACGATCACCGCCGGGGCGACGCAGGCGATCATCACGATCGTCTTGGCGATCGTCCATCCGGGCGATGAGGTCATCGTGCTCGACCCTTGCTACGACAGCTATGAGCCTAGCATCGAGCTGTCGGGTGGCACCGCGGTTCACGTCCCGCTGACCCCGGGAACCTTCGAGCCCGACTTCGCGCTCATTGAGGCGGCGCTCTCGCCGCGCACCCGCGCGATCATCGTCAACACGCCGCACAACCCGAGCGCGACGGTCTGGTCGGCGGCGCAGATGCAGCAGCTCATCGAACTACTGCGCGGCACCGACGTGATCGTCGTCTCCGACGAGGTCTATGAGCACATGGTGTACGACGGCGCGCTACACCAGAGCGTCGCGCGCTTTGCCGAGCTCGCGCAGCGCAGCTTCATCGTCTCGAGCTTCGGCAAAACATACCACGTGACCGGCTGGAAGGTCGGCTACGTCGTCGCGCCCGCGTCGCTGACGGCGGAGTTTCGCAAGGTCCACCAGTTCAATGTGTTCACCGTCAACACGCCGATGCAGCACGGCCTTGCGCATTTCATGGCCGACGCTTCGAACCACCTCCGTCTGCCGGCCTTCTACCAGCACAAGCGAGACCTCTTCCGCGCCGGTCTCGCCAGCACGCGCTTGCGCCCGCTGGTGACGACCGGCAGCTACTTTCAGTGTGTCGACTATTCCGCGGTGAGCGATCTCGCGGAAGAAGATTTTTGCAAATGGCTCACTACCGAGATCGGCGTGGCCGCGATCCCGTTGTCGGCGTTCTACCAGGGTGGCTTCGAACAGCGCATCGCGCGCTTTTGCTTCGCGAAGAAGGACGAGACGCTGAATCTTGCACTGACGCGGCTGGCGCGGCTCTAGCTCAAGGCTTCGGGTCGGGCTTGTTCGGCTCGCTGAGGTCGAAATCGATGAAGCCCGAATCGGCCTGGAACGGCCGGGTTGCCGATCCCTCGAAGGGCTTCTCACCATGGCCGAACGAGACGTCGAGGTCGAGCGGCATCGTCATCATGTCGCTGTTCTGAAATTCGCCCGGCCGGGTTGTCGCCGACAGGCGCGAGATCGGCTCGACGTTCGGGTCGTCGTCCAGCGGCAGCAGCAAGTCCACGTCCACCAGAGGCGCCACGCCGTGCTCGGCCAGATCGCGCGCGACCGAGTAGAGGAACAGCAACTCGCGGTAGGCCGGCAGGTCGAAGGTCTCATCCGACTTGTTGCGCCGAAACAGCGAGGCGTCCAGCGTTTCCATCACTCGCGTCGGCGCGGCCCACAGCCCTTGCAGCTGGGCGATCGTGTCGGGGTAGTCGACGAGCGCGCGGCCCTGCTGCAAGTCCGCTTCCCAATCGGGCGCGTAGGCGTTAAAGCGCCGGTTGAAGCGATCACGGATGCGTTCGTAAGCTTCGTTTTCGCCGCGTCGGCGGTAGATCTCCAGCAACTTCAGATAGGGCAGCGGGCTTATGCCACCGTCGCTTCGCACGTGGCTCATCAGCAGCTCGATCGCGGCCTCGTCCTGGCCGAGCACAACGAAGAACTCGGCCTGCTGCTCGAGGTCGATCAACTCCTCGACGGAGAGCTCACGCGTCGGCTCGGGTGCACTCGGCGCCGGCACGGGTGCGAGCGGCACCACACGCGCCGCCGGGGCCGGCGGCATCGGTGGCTCGTCGTCGTCGACGATGGTCGGGATGTTGAATGTGCCGGCACCGGTCGTTGGGCCATCGAGCGTTTGCAGCCCCGAGGCCAGCGGCGCGACGATGCTGGCGGCACCCATCACGCGCAAATCGGCTGGGGATGCTGGCGAGGGCGCCGGTGCGGACCACCACTGCGTCGCGCGGTGACCGCGCGACTGGCGCCACAGCAGCACTCCAACGGCAAGCGCGAGCAAGCCCGCCAGCCAGGCCAGGCCATAGACCAGCGGATTGGCGTAGCGCTCCGACTCGGCTTCCTTCAGGCGTGCCTGCAGACTCGCGAGCGACTTCTGCGTCGCCTGCGATTCGGCGCGCAACTTGTTCAGGCCATCCTCTAGCACCTGGATGCGCTCGCGCTCCCTGGCCAACTGATCGGCCTGCTCCAGGCTACGCGCATTCGCCGACGCCGCTTCGGCGTTGGCGAGTGCGGCCACCGCAGCGGCCAGCGGCGACGAGGCGGCCGACGCGGCGCTCGCCGCCGCGAGAACGGGTGCCGCCTCGAGCTTAAGGCGCGGCCCAGTTGCAGCCGGCACCGCTGCCCGCGCGCCGCCAGACGCGCGGCGTGCCGGCGTGCCCTTCGGTGCACGCGCAACAACGGGCTCCACCGCATTGCCCGACGCGACAACACGCGGCGCGGCCGGTGCACGCTGGCGCACCCGCCCGGCAGGCGCGGGGTCGGGCCGTTCCGGCGCGGTCGCCGCCGGCTTTTCGCCTTCCACCAGCGTGAGCAGCGGCGCGACCTGCGAGTCGTTGCGCTGCGGCGCCAAGGTCATCGGTACGGCGCCGCCCTGCGCGAGATTGATCAGCGGCGGGTCGATGAAAGCGACGAAGCGGCGAGTGATCCTGGCCGTGCAACCGACCGTGACGCTGACGGTGACAACCGGCTCATCGATGATCGCGCTGGTGGTCACGCGCACACTGCGTTCGGATGAATCCGGGCTGCCTTCCAGCGTGGTGCGGATTTGGCCCGGTTGCAGCTTGGTGTCGCCCGATTGAACCTCAGCCGACACGCACTCGCGCGGCAGCGATTCTTCGGGCTCGAGCCGCACGACCGCGGCGAAGTTCAGCGGTTGGCCGAGCTGCGTGGCGTTCGTGATCCGACCGAAGCCAAGTGCATGCGCCGAAGATGCGGCAAACCAGAGCGCAGTGCCGATGGCGGTGAGAATCGAAGCTGCGCGCATGCGGGGGGAGATTGGCGTTTGGAGGACAGTGTTCGCTGATAGGGCGTTGGACTCTAGCATGAAGAAACATGGGTGCAGCGCGGTGAACGGCCCGATCCGGCGCTGCTCGGGTGCCACAATTCGGCGCGCCACAACCACACTGACCCAACGCCCCATGCCTTCAGAACTGCTGACCGAGCGCATCGGTGCCGTGGTGGTGATGACGCTGAGCGGTCCGGCGACGCGCAACTCCTTGTCGCATCAGGTGATCGCCGCCGGAATCGAGGCGCTGAACGTGGCCGAAGCCGACCCCGATCTGCGCGCCGTGCTGCTGCGCGGTGATGCCGGTCATTTCTGCGCCGGCGGCAACCTGCATGGCCTGCTCGAGCGGCGTCGGGCAGGCCCGCCCGCGCAGTTGCAGATGCTCGAGCACTTGCACCAGTTGATCGAGGCGCTGCGGGCGTTTCCGAAGCCCGTGATCGCGGCCGTCGACGGTGCGGCAGCCGGCGCCGGCTTCTCGCTCGCGCTCGCCTGCGACCTGATCGTGGCTGCCCAGGACGCGCGCTTCATCCTCTCGTACGGCCGCATTGGTCTGTCACCCGATGGCGGCGCGAGCTGGAGTCTGATGCAGTCGCTGCCGCGCGCCCGCGTGCAGCAACTGCTGTGGCTGGGCGAGCCGGTCTCGGCACAACAGTTGTTCGACTGGGGACTGGTCTGCGCTGTGACCGCGACCGGCCAGTCGTTCGGCGAGGCATTGCGTATGGCAGAGCGCCTCGCCGCGATGGCGCCGAACGCGCTTGCCAGCGCGAAAGAACTGCTGCAACAGGCGGCGGGCCATTCGCTGAAGCAGCAACTCGCGGCCGAGCGCGACCACTTCATTGCGAACCTGTTTCACGACAACGGCGCCGAAGGCCTGAACGCGTTCCTCGAGAAGCGCGCGCCGCGGTTTCGCTGACGACAATTCAGGTACGGAAGCTCCCGTCTGCCCGGTCCAGCCGGCGCAACAGCCCCGGCCACGCCAGCGCCCCGCCGCCGACTCCGTTCGTCGCCTGACGCGACTGCTGCGCCGCGCCCGCGATGATGCGGGGATCAACCTGAATCAGCTCACCGCCGCCGGCCTGCGCGCGCACCTGGATCGTGCAGACGGTCTCGAACAGGTACATGGCCAGGAACGCATCGGGGATCGTGCGGCCAAGCGTGAGCAGGCCGTGGTTGCGCAGCATCAGGAAGTTGTTGTCCGATCCGAGGTCGGCTGCGAGACGCGGCTTTTCGTCGTCGCGCAACGCCACGCCTTCATAGTCGTGGTAGCTCAGGCCGGAGAGCACGAAGATCGACTGCTGCGATATCGGCAGAACGCCCTGCTTCTGCGCCGACACCGCCACTCCGTTGAGCGAATGGACGTGCAGCACGCACTGCGCGTCGTGACGCACTGCGTGGATCGCGCTGTGGATCGTGAAGCCGGCCGGGTTGACCTCATACGGCGACTCGTCGAGCTTGCGGCCCGCGGTGTCGATCTTGATCAGGCTGGACGCGGTGATCTCCTCGAACATCAAGCCGTACGGGTTGATCAAGAATTCGTTGTCCTTGCCCGGGACGCGTGCGCTGATGTGCGTGAAGACCAGGTCGTCCCACTTGAAGGCGGCGACGAGGCGGTAGGCAGCAGCGAGGTCGACGCGCGTTTGCCACTCTTCGGGGCTGACCTTGTCCTTGCGGCTGGGGATGTCAAGTGTGGATGCATTCATCAGTTTGTCTCCTTGCGGTCATACACAATAGGTCTGCGCAGCAGCATGATGCTGTCACATCAGCGACTCAACATGAATACCCCTGTTCTTACAATCGCCGAACGCCACAACATTGACGCCGGCTCTTGGTTTTCCAGACTCTCACCTGCTCTGCGCGATGCGATCCTGTCGCGCTCGGTGGTGCGCCGTCTGGCCGACGGCGCGATGATGTCCGCGCGCGGTGCACCGGCCGACGAGTGGTGCGGCGTGGCCAAAGGCGCGGTGCGTGTCAGTTCGGTGTCGCTGTCGGGCAAGCAGGTCACGTTGACTTACGTCGAGCCCGGCACCTGGTTCGGCGACATTTCGCTGTTCGACGGCCTGCCACGCACGCACGATTCCAACGCGCATGGCGAGACCACGCTGCTGGTCGTGCGCAAGGCCGATTTCCGCGAGCTGCTGAGTCAACACAGCGAGCTGTACGAAGCGTTGCTGCGCCTGAACTGCCGGCGACTGCGGCTGATGTTCGATGCGGTCGAAGACCTCAACACGCGCCCGCTCTCGTCGCGCCTGGCCAAACAGATCCTGCTGCTCGCGCGCAGCTACGGCATCGCGCAAGGCGAGGAGATCCGCATCGGTCTTCAGCTTGCGCAGGAAGACCTGGCGCAGTTGCTCGGCGCCTCGCGCCAGCGCGTCAACCAGGAGTTGAAGGGCTTCGAGCGCGACGGTGCGGTGCGCATCGAGCCGACGCGGCTGGTGGTGTTGTCCAAAGAGAAGTTGCTGGCGATTTCGAGCAAATGATGAGTTCACTTCGAGGTCGATGACATGGAAGCCCAGACTGGCACCAAAACCGTTGCCGAATCGCACGCGTTCGATGTCGCCGCGCTGCGGGCCTATCTCGAGCCGCACCTCGAAGGCTTCGTGGGGCCTCTCGCAGTTGAGCAGTTCAAGGGCGGACAGTCGAATCCGACCTACAAGCTGATTACGCCGACACGCTCGTACGTAATGCGCTCCAAACCCGGCCCGGCCGCCAAGCTGCTGGCCTCGGCGCACGCGGTGGACCGTGAATTTACCGTGATGCGCGCGCTGCATGGCACTGAGGTGCCAGTGCCGCAGATGCACCTGCTGTGCGAAGACGAGTCCGTCATCGGCCGCGCGTTTTACGTGATGGAGTTCATGGCCGGGCGAGTGATGTGGGACCAATCGATTCCGAGCGCCGACAACGCGACGCGCGCTGCGATCTACGACGAGATGAATCGCGTGATCGCTGCGCTTCACAACGTCGACGTGAACCAGGCCGGCCTCGCTGCCTACGGTAAACCCGGCAACTACTTCGAGCGCCAGATCGGCCGGTGGACCAAGCAGTACCTGGCGTCGATCACCCAACCGATCGACGCGATGGACAAGTTGATCGCGTGGCTGCCAGCGCACATCCCGGCAAGCGCACGCGACGAAGCCCAGGTGTCGGTCGTGCACGGAGACTACCGGCTCGACAACCTGATGTTCCACCCAACCGAACAGAGTGCGATCGCGGTGCTCGACTGGGAGCTCTCGACCATCGGCCATCCGCTCGCCGACTTCAGCTACCACTGCATGTCGTGGCACATCCAGCCTGGCCAGTTTCGCGGCATCGGCGGGCTCGACCTAGCGGCGCTCGGCATTCCTGACGAAAAGAGCTACGTGCGCCGGTATTGCGAGCGCACTAACCGCGCCAACCCCGATGCCGTCATGGCCGACTGGAACTTCTATCTCGCCTACAACATGTTCCGCCTCGCCGGCATCCTGCAGGGAATTGCAAAACGTGTCGAGATGGGGACAGCTTCGAGCGCGCAAGCGCGTCAAGCTGGTGCTGGCGCCAGACCACTCGCCGAAATGGGTTGGGCGCTCGCACAGCGCGCCTGACGTTCCACGTTCCGAAGGAGACCGCCATGGATTTTGCCTACTCACCCCGCACCCTCGAACTCCAAGCCAAGCTACTGAAGTTCATGGACGACCACGTCTACCCCGCCGAAGCGAAGTACGAGGCCGAGATCGCCGCCAACACCGCTGCCGGCAAGCGGTGGACGCCACTCAACACGATCGAAGAGCTCAAACCGAAGGCACGCGCGATCGGACTCTGGAATCTGTTCCTGCCGCCTACCGCGGGTGGCGAAGGCTCGGCGCACAACGGCCGCGACTTCGGACTCTCGAACAGCGACTACGCGCCGCTGGCCGAAATCATGGGCCGCGTGCCTTGGTCCAGCGAAGTTTTCAACTGCTCGGCGCCCGACACCGGCAACATGGAAACGATCGAGCGCTACGGCAAGCCCGAGCACAAGGAGCAATGGCTGGTGCCGCTGCTGAACGGCAAGATTCGCAGTGCGTTCGCGATGACCGAGCCGGCGGTCGCGTCGAGCGATGCGACCAACATCGCGTCGCGCATCGAGCGCCAGGGCGACCACTACGTCATCAACGGCCGCAAGTGGTGGATCAGCGGCGCCGGCGATCCGCGCTGCCAGATCTACATCTTCATGGGCAAGACCGACCCGGAAGCGCCGCGCCACTCGCAGCAGTCGATGATCCTGGTGCCGGCGAACACGCCGGGCATCAAGGTGCTGCGCCCGCTGTCGGTGTTCGGCTACGACGATGCGCCGCATGGCCACATGGAAATCACCTTCGACCACGTGCGCGTCCCTGCAAGCAACATCCTGCTCGGCGAAGGCCGCGGCTTCGAGATCGCGCAAGGCCGCCTCGGACCGGGGCGCATCCACCACTTGCGGCCGTTGATGACGTAGTGGTCGCCCTGGCGCTCGATGCGCGACGCGATGTTGGTCGCATCGCTCG
>JANYBE010000512.1 GCA_025360945.1 Rhizobacter sp.
GCAGGCCGGGCGCCTCGCGTTCGACCCGTTCCCTCGCCGACGGCAGCAGGCGCGCGGCAAGGGTGCCCAGAATGTCCAGCGATGGACGCAGCCGGCTGCCGTAGATCCGGTTGCGCTGGCCGTTGGCCAGCGTCTTGCGCAACTTGCCGATGCGCCCGAGGGCGGCTTGCGACGTCGACGACCGCGATCCTTCGTGGGTGTAGTACGTCGAGTAGGCACGACCCAGCGTATCCCGTGTCGGCCGGCGACTCAGATAAGCGCAGCTGCAGGCCTCGCAAGCGACCAGCGTCCACCCGCCGGGCGCCGTCTCAAACACGATATCGCGCAGCTCGGCATGCAGCACATGCCGGCGAGGGCTGGCGCAGACCGGGCAGTTGTCCACGGCCTCGGTGTCCTGCAAAGGCCACTCGGGCGCCGCCGCGAAAAGGCGTCCAGAGTCGTTCATGCGAGTTCGAATCCATGCTTGACGCCGAGGCGCCGCGCCTCGCCGTCCATCACCGCCATGCAGAACAGGCGATAGCGCGCCGTCGTGTCCGTGCGGATGGCGAGCAGCCGCATCGCCGACAGGAACACGAAGCGATTGATCCAGCGTATCCAGGGCCGGTGCGCGACGCGGTGCCGCTCGAAGCAGGCGCGATTGCGAGCCGCGTAGAAGACGCTGAGGTCCGACCCGCCACTGAGCCACGCCGACAGAGCCGATCCGTTGGGGCGCTTGATATTCCACGACGGCTCGATATCCGAGATGCGCCCGGCCGTCACCACCAGCAAAAGACCACCCAGCCGGGTGATGCGGTACGAGAACTCCGTGTCGTCGGCGTACAGCACGAAGCTCGGGTCGGGCAGGCCGATCGTGTCGATCAAGGACGCGTGAAAGAGCATGCCGCTGTACGGTGCGACATCGAGCGCGCCCAGGCCGACGATGGTGCGCGCCTGCAGGGCTGGCAGCACATGTCGGACGCGGCTCCAGACTTTACGCGGCACATGCTTCAGGTGAAAGCCGAAGAACGCGTTCGGGTGCAGCGACTCGCGCTGGCGCCCCGCGCTGATGTCGATCTGGACGTCGGGCCGGAATCCGACCACCGCGACCGGCCTCGCCGGGTTGGGCGACGACGCGGCGCGCCACGCGTCGATCAGCGCGGCGACGCAGCCCGGCTCGAGTTGGTTGTCGTCGTCCAGCAGCAAGATGAACTCGGCTCCTGCGCCGCGCGCTGCCTCGATGCCGGCCCGGAACCCCGGTGCCGAGCCCAGATTGCGGGCATGCTCGACGACCCGCGCGCGATCACCGAACCGGGCCCGGCACGCGTTGGCGATGGGAGCGCGGGCGCCGTTGTTGACGACGATCGCCCGGTCGACCCCTTCGGCGAATCCGGAGCCGAGCGCCTGCAGCAACAGGTGCAGCCGCTCGCCGTAGGTCACCGTGACCAGGGTGACGCCCGTGGTGAGCGTCTCTTGCGAGTTCATCGGCGATCCAGCGCGGGCGTGGCCACTGAGGGCGCGGCGATCTGCGCGCGCGCAGGCGAGGCGGCATTGATCGCGCGCTCAGTGGCTTGCAAAAAGCCATGCCCGACTTCGCGATCGGGCTCGAGGTGGCATCCCTCGGCCCATTCGTTCCAGGCGTTGATGAAGACAAAGGACTCGTCGCCGTGGCCGCTCGCGGCGCGGATCGCCTCGCGCAGCCAGACCTCGTACTTGGCGGTATCGGTGTTTTGCAGCACACGCGCGCCATCGACCCGACGCGAGCTGTTGTCCCAGCTCGGGATCACGCTGGGAAAGACCTTGCCCGCGCGCGGCGTCTTCAGGCCGGCCACGGCGTTCTTCGCCAGCCGCTCGTAACTGTGGATCGAGGTGATGCGAAACGGCGGCTTGGCTGCATCCGCACCCAGCCGAACGAGCGCGGCATTGGCCAGCCTTCGCAGCTTGTTGGCGATCCGGTTCGGGTAGGTACCGGCGGGTATGTGCCGGATGTGAGGCTGGAACTCGATCACGGCATCGAAGCCGTACTGGCCCTGCATCGCAGCTTCGTCGGTCTTGGAGAAGTTGTTGTGCACACCGACCACGTACAGGTCGAGAAGACCGCGGGCCTTGGCGACCGCACGCCAGCGGCTCACGGTTTCGCCTGCATCGGGCAGCAGCTCGGCGCGGTAGATCACGATCAGCGGGCGGCCGTGAACCTTGATGTAGCGACGATCCTTGAAGACCTCGAGCAGCCACAGGATGTGGGCCTCGTCGTCTTCGGCACTGTGAACCTGGCCCTGCAGGACCAGGCGCTCTTCACCGCTCCAGTTGCGCGTCCAGCTTTCGTTGGCCCAGCACAGACAGAACGGGAAGTCCGGATGCCCGGACGCCAGCATGTCGTCCACCGGCTGACCCAGCAGGCGCTTGCCGTTGAACCAGTAATGGTAGTAGCAAAAGCCGCTGATGCCGTAGCGCCGCGCCAGTTCCGCCTGCGCACAGCGGCTCGCCTCCAGCCGCAGATCGTAGAAGCCCAGATCGGCCGGCAGGTGCGGCTGGTAATGCCCCGCGAAGCGCGGTTGCGACTTGGTGACGTTGGTCCACTCGGTGAAGCCGCGTCCCCACCAGGCATCGTTCTCCGGGATTGGATGAAACTGGGGCAGATAGAAGGCAAGAACGTTCATGGCAAGACTCGGTCGGGAGGAATCGAACACGCGCCCACGGCACTCAGGCGGAACGCGCCGCTAGCGGCGTACTCGCGAGTTTTTTCAGCGCGTGCCGGTAGCAAAAGAAGGTCGCCAGCGCGAAGCCCGCTTGCGCGACCGCAAAAATCGCGAGCGTCCTCAGCGCCGAGAGCCCGCCCAGGTAACCACCCAGGACGACGGCCAGGATGATCAGCACCTTGCCGACGACGAGTGCGGCGTCGAGCCGCTGGTGACCGGTGAGCTGCAGCGTGTACGCGACCGCATGGAACGACGCGATTGGCGCGATCGCGAGCGTCATCAGCTGCACGTACGGGACCGCCGCGGCCCAGCGCGCACCAAACAGCGGGCCGATAACCCATGGCGACAACACGATGACGCAGACGGTCCACACGACCGCCAGCAGGGCTTGGCGGCGCAGGCTGACGTAAAAGCTGCTCAGGGCCTCGGCCGGATCCCCCTTCAGCGCGCGACTGACGTTGGACACGTAGACCGGCAACAGCGCGCTGCTGAGCAGTTGCAGGGGCCGTCCGACCAGGCGGTCCGTCAGGAAGATGAAGCCGCCGATCTCCGGGCTCCAGAGCACCGCGAACGCGAGCTGCAGCGACCATTTCGCGCAGCCCTCGAGCGCCGAGGTCCAGCTCGCGAACAAGGGGTAGAGCCGATGCTCGAAAGCGGTCGCTCGAACCTGCTTCCAGTCCAGCCGCGCGCGCCCCGGGTGCGTGGCCACCAAGTCCCTGAACAGCGCGCGCACCCCCATCACCTGGTTCATCAGAAATCCGACCAGCAACCCGATCGGGGTCCAGCCCATCAGGCCCAAAGCGAGTTGGCTGCCGAGGCCGGAGAACACCTGCGACAGCTTCGAGAACGCCAGCGCCTTCAGCTGATTCTGGCGACTGGCCTCCATCGCCAGCGTGTCGTACACCGCGACGCAGGCCACGCCGAGCGGCACAAAATACCAGCGCCCGACCAACAACTGCGCGATGCGCGCGGGGCCTTCGTGCGCGACCAGCCACGCGAACAGCGCCGCCACGCCGGTGCCCACGGCGATCGCGATCGCGCAGACCCGAAGCAGCGCGTAGGCCTCGGCATCGCTGCGCGCGCGCGGTAGCGCGAGTTCATAGCGGCCCGTCGCCAGCGGGACACAGACCATCACGATCCCGGTGATCGCGCCCAGCACGCCAAATTGGTCCGGCGAGTACAGCCGGGTCAGCAATGGCGACGCGCAGACGCTGACGATTTGCGCAGCCACGTTGAACGCCAGCAGCATCAGGGTCGGCCGCAGGAACACCTGCTCGCAGAGCCGCCGCAGCGCCCCGAGGCCCGCCGCTATGCGGCGCAGGGGGATGGAGCTCGCCGTCATCGCGTCGAGCGCCCCAGTCTCGGCTCGACTGCCTCGAACGCGGCGACCAGGGCCCTCGCCGAATACTGCCAGGTGAACCGGTTGAGCGGCACCGACGCGGCCGCCAGTGGCAGCGCGCGGTCGGGCGCGTCCAGGCCGGCGAATGCGGCCTCCCAGCTCGCGGCGTCGCCCAGCTTCACCAGCGTTGCGGCCGAGCCGAGCACCTCCCGGTGCGCCGGAATGTCCGACGCGATCACCGGTGCGCCACAGGCCAGCGCCTCGAGCGCAGGGATTCCGAACCCCTCCCATCGCGACGGGCAGACGAATGCCGTACAGCGCTGGTAGAGGCGGACAAGTTCCGCCGGTTCGACGTAGTCGATGAAGCGGACTTTGGCAGCGAGGCC
>JANYBE010000529.1 GCA_025360945.1 Rhizobacter sp.
CTGGTGTCGAGCATGCCGACGATGGCGTCGCCGACCTCCACGTAGTTGGCGGTCGCCAGGCCGTTCGCGGCCGGTGCGGCCGAGGCCGCAGCGCAGAGCGCGGCGGCGAGCAGACAGTGGATGGTCTTCATGGATTCACGCCCATGGGCTCGGCGTTCAGTTCGAGCACATAGCGCAGCGCAAAGTCGTCGCTGCCGGCCGCATCGATGCGAAAGCCAAGGCGCGCGGCGAGATCGCGCATGGGCCGGTTCTCGTGCAGCACCTCGCCGATCACGCGCTGCGTGCCGCGGCCCTGCAGGTAGCGAAGGATCTTGGCCATCAGCAGATCGCCGAGGCCGTGGCTCTTGAGGTCCGAGCGCACGATGACCGCGAACTCGGCCTCGACGTTGTCGGGGTCGGCGATGGCACGTACCACGCCCAGCGTTTCGAGCTCGCCGTGGGCGTTCGGCGCCAGCGCTATGAACGCCATCTCGCGGGCGTAGTCGATCTGCACCATCCGCGCCAGTTCGCTGTGCGGCAGGCTGCGGCGCGCGTTGAAGAAGCGCAGCCGCACGTCCTCAGTGGCCAACTGCTCGATGAAGGCGCGGTGCATCGCCTCGTCCTCGGGGCGAATCGGTCGCAGCAGCAGCTCGCGGTCGTTCCACGCGATGGTCTCGGCGAGCTCCGCCGGGTAGGGCTGAATCGCGAAGCGCTCGGTACCGGCGCCGGGCGCGCGGCTCAAGCGCAGGCGCGCGTCGAGCGCGATCACGCCGTGTTCGTCGGCGAGCAACGGGTTGATGTCGAGCTCAGCGAGCTCGGGCAGGTCGGCCAGCATCTGCGACAGCGCGATCAGCACGTCGCCAATCGCGTCGAGCTGCGCTGGAGGGTGATCGCGGTAGCCGGCGAGCAGCCTCGCGACCCGGGTGCGCGAGATCAGCTCGCGCGCCAGCACGCGGTTCAGCGGCGGTAGCCCGATCGCGCGATCGGCCAGCACTTCGACGGCCGTACCACCTTGACCGAACAGCAGTACCGGGCCGAAGCTCGGGTCGACGCTTGCGCCAACGATCAGCTCCTGCGCCATCGGGCGCTGCACCATCGCCTGCACCGTGAAGCCACGCAGGCGCGCCTGCGGCATCGCCGCGTGCACGTGCGCCAACATGGCCGTGGCCGCAGCGCGCAACTCGGCCTCGTCGCGCAGGTTCAGCTGCACGCCGCGGGCATCGGACTTGTGGCTGATGTCGGGCGACAGGATCTTCAGCGCGACGGGAAAGCCGATCTCGCGCGCCGCCATCGCGACAGCGTCGGCCGACGCGCCGACCGCCTGCGTCTGCACGATCGGAATGCCGTAGGCTTTCAGGACGATCTTCGCTTCGAGTTCATCGAGCAGCTCGCGGCCATCGGCGAGCGCGGCCTGGATCGTCGCGCGCGCCGTCGCGATGTCGGGCGTGCCGTTCTCGCTCGCGGTCGGCGCCTCGAGCAGCAGCGCCTGGTTGATGCGGTAGCTCTTGAGCATCGCGAACGCGCGGATTGCTTCTTCGGGCGTTTCGTAGTCGGCGATGCCGGCCTCCTCGAAGATGTGGCGCGCGTCGGCCACGGCCGCGTCGCCGAGCCAGCACGACATGACGCGTGCGGCGACAGGCCGCACGATGGACACGCAGGCGCGTGCGATGTCGTCGCTGCGCACGATCGCAGTGGGTGCGTGCAGGAACAGCACGCTGCCGGTGCCGCGGTCGGCGAGCAGCGCCTCCAGCGTCTCGGTGTAGCGCTTCGCCGGCGCGTCGCCGATGATGTCGATCGGGTTCGCGCGCGACCAGGTCGGCGGTAGCAGCGAGTCGAGCCGGGCGCGCAGCGTGTCGCCGAGGTCGTCGAGTTCGATGCCCGCGAGCGCGGCGGCATCGGCGGCCAGCACCGCGGCGCCGCCACCGTTTGTCATGAGCGTCAGGCGCCCGCTCTCTGTGCCGTGAAAGCGCGCCAGCGTCTCGGCGGCCATGAACAGGTCCTGCAGCGTGTCCACGCGCAGCATGCCGGCACGCCGGATCGCGGCGTCGAATACCACGTCCGAGCCGGCGAGTGCGCCCGTGTGCGAGGCCGCTGCCTGCACGCCCTTGCCGGCGCGACCGGCCTTCACGACGATCACCGGCTTGTTGCGCGCCGCGGCGCGCGCTGCCGACATGAACTTGCGCGGCGATTCGATCGACTCGATGTAGAGCAGGATAGAGCGAGTGCGCGCATCGCTGGCGAGGTGGTCAAGCAGATCGCCGAAGTCGACGTCAGCGTGCTCGCCGAGCGACACCATGTGCGAGAAGCCGATCTGGCGCGACTTGGCCCAGTCGAGCACGGCGGTAACGAGTGCGCCCGATTGCGAGACGAAGGCCACGTCGCCGGCGAGCGCATCGGTGTGCGCGAAGCTGGCGTTCAGACCAAGGTGCGGCGTGAGCAGGCCGAGGCAGTTCGGGCCGAGCACGCGCAATAGCGTCGGCCGCGCTGCGTCTCGCATTGCCTGCTTCTGCGTGGCGTTCAACCCGGCGGTCATTACGATCGCGGCGCGCGTGCCGAAGCGGCCGAGATCGGCAATCAGACCGGGGATGGTGTCGGGCGGCGTGCAGATCACGGCCAGGTCCGGCACCCGCTGCAGCTCGGTGACGTTGGCGACGACGGCTTGACCGTTCAGCGTCGCGTGGTGCGGATTGATCGCAGCGATCGGCCCGGCGAAGTGGCCCGCGCGCAGGTTGCGCCACACCGTGGCGCCGACGCTGCCGGCGCGATCGGAGGCACCGATTACGACGACGGACTGGGGATTAAGCAGCTTGTCGAGATGGCGGATGCTCATGTCAGTTCGACGTTTTCGAGGTAATCGGGGATGTGGCACTCCCAGTGAAGTTCGCGCTCGATGCGCAGGCGCATTGCGTCGGCCGCGGCCGGACTGCAGTCGATCACCATCCTGCCGGCGTCGCGTCGCGGCATGCATTTGGAGCCCGTTAGGGTGCCAGTGGCGCTGAGGAATCGAAGGTTCATCCAGGCCACTGTAGATAGACTCGAGCGCGCAGGTTTGCGCTGGATCAGTGAAACGACCGTTCCCGGCGCCTGCACACTGCCTTCGCGCTTGGACCGGTCCGGCGGTCGACGATCCTCGTGGCGCGCGCACTGAGTCCGTGGATCGCGCCGCTCAGCCGCAGCTGCCGATGTAGCCACAGGCGGTGCAAAAGTCGCAGCCGTCCTTGTGGATCAGCGTCGCGTTGGCGCATTCCGGACAACGCGCACCGGCCAGCGCCGCGGCCGGTGGCACCGCACGCACGCCGGGTGATTGAAGGATGCCCATGTCCTGCACCGGGTAGCCGTCTTCACCGAGCACGCCGAGCATCGCGTAGCGGTGCATCACGAGCCGCGCAACATAGGCCACTGTGGAGGGCCAGACCTGCTGGCGCTGCTGCCCCACAAGCAGTCCCGGCACGAAGGCCATGAAGTGACCGAGCGGCTCGGCGTAGCTCAGGAGCTTGCGCAGCTTCATGCCGATCCACGCCGGGTCGAGCACGCGCATGTCGAGCGAAAGGATGCGCGCCAGGCCATCCATCGCGCGTGGGTAGTTGCCCGAAAAGCCGAGCGCGCAGGGCCGCGTGATCGAGCCGCCGCGGCCGTCGGGGAGTAGCACTTCCTTGAGCGTCAGCGTGAACTGTTCGTCGCTCGCCGGGTTGTGGATGTCGACCGACCACGCGAGGGTGCCTTGCGGGCCGGTCTGCGGTTCGTCGCGGCTGAACATCGCATCGATCACCGGCGTGGGTGTCGAGGCGTTGGCCCACAGCCCAAGCCGTTCGCAGCGCCAGCGGATCACCGCCGCGGTGGCCGCCACCACACCGGGGAAGCGACGCAGCTCGCCATGCGGCGGGAAGGGCATGTCGAACGCGCGCTCCTCCTGCACCGTGGCGAGCGCGTCGAGCTTGAGGCGAACCCACGAAGCGTCCTTCGCGCGCAAATCCATCGACAGCGTCTTGGCGAGCGCGCCCAGGCCACGCGGCTGCTCCGCGCCGTTGACCCAGACCTCGAATGGCGCCGGTTTGCCGCCGAAATCGTCGTCGGGCAACACACCGATGAAGAGTGCGAACTCGCCGAACGGATGCCGCACCATGAAGCTCCACGCGTCGTTGCCGGCGGGCAGGTCGGGGCGACCCGGCCAGCGCAGCGAGGCCAGCACCGGGTGCGGCATGCGCTCGAGCGCGAGGCGCGTGTTGGCAGCGTCGGCGGGCGCGGGCGTGAGTGTAGGTGGCACGGTTGCCGCTGGCGTCACGCTTAGCACCGAGCCGAGCACTGCGTTCGGGCGATAGGTTGCCAGTCCTTTGAGTCCGGACTTCCATGCCTTCAGGTACAGGTCCTGAAAGTCTGCGTACGGGTAGTCGGCCGGCACGTTGACGGTCTTCGAGATCGCGGTGTCGACATGCGGCGCGACCGCGGCGACCATCTCCTCGTGCGCCTGCGCACTCATCTCGAGCGCGGTGACAAAGGCCGGCGTGAGCGCCGCGTCGGCGCCTTTCAGATGGCGATACAGGCGCCATGCATGGTCTTCGACCGCGTACTCCTTGAAGCCACCGTCGGCCATGCGCTTGCGGCGCGAATACGTCCACGCGAACGGCGGCTCGATGCCATTGCTCGCGTTGTCGGCAAAGGCCAGGCTGATGGTGCCGGTCGGCGCGATCGACAGCAGGTGCGAGTTGCGCATGCCGCTGGCACGGATGCGCTCCTTTAGCACTGTGGGGAGCCGCGACGCGAAGGTGCCGCGGCTCAGGTACATGTCGGCATTGAACAGCGGGAACGCGCCGCGCTCGACGGCGAGATCGCTCGACGCGCCGTAGGCTGCATCGCGCAGCAGCTGCGCGATGCGTGCGGCCGCGGCGCGCGCGGGCGCCGCGTCGTAGCGCAGGTTGAGCATCACCAGCGCATCGCCGAGGCCGGTGAAGCCCAGGCCGACGCGGCGCTTGTTGCGTGCCTCTTCGGCCTGGCGCGGCAGCGGCCAAAAGGTGATGTCGAGCACGTCGTCGAGCATGCGCACGGCGATCTGCGCGTGGCGCCCGAACGCCTCTTCGTCGAAGCGAGCGCTCGGCTCGAACGGGTCGCGCACGAAGCGCGTCAGGTCGATCGAGCCGAGGCAGCAGCAGCCGTAGGCCGGCAGCGGCTGTTCGCCG
Source organism: Rhizobacter sp. (assembly GCA_025360945.1). GTDB lineage: Bacteria > Pseudomonadota > Gammaproteobacteria > Burkholderiales > Burkholderiaceae_C > LMDS01. The sequence continues at coordinate 5,154 of JANYBE010000529.1, forward strand.
CACGGGTTGGTGGCGGCGATGGTTTCGCAGTACGACAGGTTGTTGTCGAGGTTGATGCGGTCGAGGAACAGCACGCCTGGCTCGGCATGCTCGTAAGTCGACCGCATGATCTGGCTCCACAGCGTGCGAGCCGGCAGGCTGCGGTAGACCCAGAGGCCGTCGCCGCGCTGCCACGCGCCGTCGGCGCGGGGCTGCGGGCCGGGCGCGGCGCGGTGCACGAGCTCGATGCACGAATCCGCCCGTACGGCCTCCATAAAGGCGTCGGTGAGGCCGACTGAGATGTTGAAATTTGCGAGGTCGCCCTTGTCCTTGGCGTGAATGAACTCCTCGATGTCCGGGTGGTCGCAGCGCAGCACGCCCATCTGCGCGCCGCGCCTCGAGCCCGCCGACTCCACGGTCTCGCACGAGCGGTCGAAGACGCGCATATACGACACCGGCCCGGACGCGTTCGACTGGGTGCTGCCGACCCACGCGCCGCGCGGCCGGATGCGCGAGAAGTCGTAGCCAACGCCGCCGCCGCGGCGCATGGTCTCTGCCGCCTCGGTCAGCGCCGTGTAGATGCCGGGGTGTCCGTCGTCGTCCTGTGCGATCGAGTCGCCTACCGGCTGCACGAAACAGTTGATCAGCGTGGCCGAAAGCTCGGTACCGGCGGCCGAGTTGATGCGACCGGCGGGGATGAAGCCGTCCTGCAGCGCGCGCAGGAAGCGAGCCTCCCACTGGGTGCGTGCCTCGGGCGCCTCGGCCTGCGCGATCGCACGGGCGACACGCCGGCGCACGTCATCGATGCTTCGCTCGCCGCCCTTGGCGTACTTTTCGAGCAGCACTTCTTCGCTGATCGCCTGCGTGGGCAGGGCGGTCGTCGCGGCAGCGGGGGCGAGAGTCTGGTCGGTCATCGATGTTCCTGACAAAAGTATCGAGGCACATTAGCGGCGCGTCATTAGCAGGGTCTTGACCTCGATCAGCAATGGACCGAGCCACGCCGTGAAGGCCGGACTCGAAGACCACCGTGCTTGCCGTGTCCGCGCGTGAAAAATGTGAGCGTCTCGGCTGCGTCGCCGCGTTGAGCTCTTGCGGCTTGCGCCGCATCAATACACGGGCGACCCGACGCTGCGCCAATCGGTGGCATGAAGCTGCCCGCATTCTTCGATGACATCCCGATCTTGCGCATTCGCGATCCTCTGGCCGAGACGTTGGGCTGCGCGGAGGGCGGAATCCTACAATACAGCTATGCCGACGTTGTGCGCCTGACCGACCATTCCTGCCCCAGGGTCGCCGCGGCGTACTTGACGTGGCGCGCGCTGCACGCGCTCTACCCCGACTCGCTGCCACAGCGTGGGGGCGTGCGGGTCGAGCATCGTGACGATGCGCGCTTGGGCAGCACAGGCGTCGAACGGTGATCCAGATGCTCACCGGCGCCGCAGGCGGCAGCGGCTTCAAGGGTATTGCCGGGCGCTTCTCGCGCGTCGGCCTGCAACGCTACGCGCCCGACATCCCGCTCTCGCTGCGCTTCACGCGCCTGGACAACGGACACGCGGTCGATGCGGCCGCCGACCTGACGCTTGCGCGGAAAGGTGCGGACCAGGTCCCTTCGCTGGAGCGATGCGTACGAAGCGCGGCGGAGCCCGATTCGATCGGCGAGCTGGGCCGGATCTGGCAGGCCCACGTGGCGCATCTGTTGTTGGATATGCACGATGACCCGGGCGTGTTCGTGATCCGTCACGTCTGGCGCCGAAGCCTGTCGGCATCGCCTCGCGAGCCAGTATTGGCCGAGCCGGCAGCGGACCGCAGGGCCGACGCATGACCCTTTCACTCTTTCCTTCCTTGCGCAGCATCAAGGCGCCCTGCGTGGCGCGCCCGTAAGGTCGCGGCCACCCCATCGGGCATGACTCTTTTGAGGAGACTTCGAATGAAGACGCACGGATTCCTGAGTGCCTTGCGATACGGCGCGACGCGCGTCGCCTTTGCGGCACTCATCACCGTCCCGCCGGTGGTCTTCGCGGCGAAGACCACGGCGCCCGGCGACTTCGGACCGCCGCGCGGTGAGCCGATCCACGCGGTGCTGACGAGCCCACCGAACGTGCCGCCGGCCACCGGGCGCAACTACCCGGCCAAGGTCATCGTCGAGCTCGAAGTGATTGAGAAGGTAATGCAGATCTCCGAGGGCGTGAGCTACATGTTCTGGACCTTCGGTGGCACGACGCCAGGCAGCTTCATCCGGGTGCGCCAGGGCGACACCATCGAGTTCCACCTGAAGAACCACCCGAGCAGCAAGATGCCGCACAACATCGACCTGCATGGCGTGTCCGGCCCAGGTGGCGGCGCGGCGTCGAGTTTCACAGCGCCCGGCCATGAATCGCAGTTTACGTTCAAGGCTCTCAACGAAGGCATCTACGTCTACCACTGCGCGACCGCGCCGGTCGGCATGCATATCGCCAACGGCATGTACGGCTTGATTCTGGTCGAGCCGCCCAAAGGGCTGCCCAAGGTCGACCACGAGTACTACGTGATGCAGGGCGACTTCTACACGACCGGCAAGTACCGTGAAAAGGGCACCCAGCCCTTCGACATGGAAAAGGCCATCGACGAGCGACCGACCTACGTGCTCTTCAACGGCGCCGAGGGTGCGCTGACCGGCGACAAGGCGCTCAAGGCCAAGGTCAACGAGACCGTTCGCCTGTTCGTCGGCAACGGTGGGCCGAACCTGGTGTCGAGCTTTCACGTCATCGGCGCGATCTTCGACAAAGTGCGCTTCGAGGGCGGCACCAGCATGCAGACCAACGTGCAGACGACGTTGATCCCAGCCGGTGGCGCGGCGATCGCCGAGTTCCGCACCCGCGTGCCGGGCAGCTACGTGATCGTCGACCACTCGATCTTTCGCGCCTTCAACAAGGGGGCGCTGGCGATCCTCAAGGTCGATGGCCCGGAAAACAAGGCCATCTATTCGGGCAAGGAGGTCGACGAGGTCTACCTTGGCGACCGCGCCCAGCCCAACCTCGCGGCGGTGGCTGCCGCGGCCAAGTCGGCCAGCAGCGGCGAGCTGACCGTCGAACAGCAGGTCAAGGCCGGCCAGGCGCTGTTTGCCGGCACCTGCTCCACCTGCCACCAGGCGAATGGCGCCGGCTTGCCAGGCGTGTTCCCGCCACTGGCCAAGTCGGACTGGCTGGCCGCCAAGCCGAAGGCTGCCGTCGATGTGGTGCTGAACGGCCTCGCCGGCCCGGTCAAGGTGAACGGCCAGGACTACAACTCGGTGATGCCGCCGATGAGCCAGCTCACCGACGACGAGGTCGCCAACATCTTGACCTACGTGCTCAACAGCTGGGGCAATGCCGGCGGCAAGGTGACCAAGGCCGAGGTCGCCGAGCGGCGCAAGGCC
>JANYBE010000604.1 GCA_025360945.1 Rhizobacter sp.
TCTCGGCCACCTTCTCGACCGAGATCAAGCGTTTGGCCGAGAGTTATCTGCAAGACCCGATCCTGGTCGAGGTGGCGCGCCCGAACGCGACCGCGACCAATGTCGAGCAGCGCTTCTTCAGCGTCGCCACCGACGACAAGCGCGCCGCGGTGCTCAAGCTCATCAAGGAGCGTGCGCTGACGCAGGCGCTCGTGTTCGTCAACTCCAAGCTCGGTTGCGCGCGCCTGGCGCGTTCGTTCGAGCGAGACGGCCTGCGCACAAACGCACTGCACGGCGACAAGTCGCAGGACGAGCGCCTGAAAGCGCTCGAGGCGTTCAAGCGCGGTGAGGTCGACGTGCTGGTCGCAACCGATGTGGCCGCGCGCGGCCTGGACATTGTCGACTTGCCGGCGGTGTTCAATTTCGATGTGCCGTTCAATGCCGAAGACTACGTGCACCGCATCGGCCGCACCGGCCGCGCGGGCGCGTCGGGCCTGGCGGTGACGCTGGTGTCGTCATCGGATACGCGGCTGATCGCTGACATCGAGAAGCTGATCAAGAAGAAGATCGAGCTCGAGCCGCTCGAGCTCGACGATGCGCCGCCGCCGCGGCAGTCGCGCGACCGGGCGCGTCATGACGACGAGCCGCGCGGCGAGCGGCCCGCATCGCCGTCGTTCGCGCCGGCGCGCAGCGCGAGCTACTTGGCGCCGCCGCGTGCGCCCAGCGATCCGTTCTTCGACAAGCCCTACGAGGCCAGCGCTACTGCGGCCGAAGCGACCTGGGAGAGCAAGGCGGCGGCCGCGCCGCGCGGCTTCTCGCCCAACATCAAGCCGAAGAAGCGCGTGGCCGCGCTTTTCGGTGCCAAGCAGCCGGAGCCGGTCGAGCCCTGATCAGGGCGCGAGCAGCGAGAACACCGCCGGCACGTCGGCCGGCAGCGTGGTCGGTCTGGCCTTCCAGCCCTGGATGCTGTCGCTGCGCGTGAACGCAGTCGGCATCGTCAGCCCGCAGCTCACCGACAGACGAGTGGCCGGCTGCAGGTGCGCGAGCAGCGCGCCCAGCAGCGCGTCGTTGCGGTACGGCGTTTCGATCATGAGCTGGGTTTGGCACGCGCGGCGCGAGAGCGCTTCCAGTTCGCGGATGCGTGCACTGCGCTCGGTGGCTTCGACCGGCAGATAGCCGACGAACGCAAAGCTCTGTCCGTTCAGCCCACTGGCAGCCAGCGCGAGCAGCAGCGAGCTCGGGCCGGGCAAGGCGATCACATTGACGTCGGCGGCGTGCGCGGCCTGAACGAGCGCGGCGCCAGGGTCGGCGATGGCGGGCAGGCCGGCCTCCGAGATCAGGCCGAGATCGATGCCTTGCAAGGCTGGGGCGAGCAGGGCGCCGAGATCGGCGGCGGGCGCGCCGCGGGCACCTTTTTGCGGTCGAGGCAGTTCAACAATCGACAGCGTCTGCAAGGGCTGCGCGAGCGGTGCGATCGCATCGACCCGTTTCAGGAAAGCGCGCGTCGTCTTCGCGTTCTCCGCCACCCAGTGTGTCAGCCGGGCCGCGGTGCGAATTACCAACATGGGAAGGACATCCTGCACGTCGGGCGCCGCGCCGGCGATCCCGAAGTCCAGCGTGTTCGGCACCAGGATCAGCGAGCCGCGCGGCACGGTCATCGCGCCGGCACCAGCGGGTCGATGCCGGCGGCGCGCAACAGCGCGCAGGTGCGGATCAGCGGCAAGCCGACCAGCGCGGTCGGGTCGTCGGAGGAGATGCTTTCGAGCAGCGCGATGCCCAGGGTCTCGCACTTCGCGCTGCCAGCGCAGTCATAGGGTTGCTCAGTGCGCAAGTAGTGCTCGATCTCGGTGTCGGACAGATTCCGGAACCGCACCGTGACCGGTGCGAGGGCAGTGCCCACATAGCCGGTCGACGCGCGCACGACGGCCACAGCGGTCTGGAACACGATGCTGCGTCCGCGCATCGATCGCAGCTGGGCGACCGCGCGTTCGTGCGTGCCGGGTTTGCCGATCGGGGTTCCGTCGAGGTCGGCGACCTGGTCCGAGCCGATCACGACCGCGTCCGGGTGCGCCGCCGACACGGCCCGCGCCTTCGCGAGCGCGAGGCGCTGCGCGAGTGCTGCCGGAGCCTCGCCGGTCAGCGGCGTCTCATCGACATCCGGCGCGTGCACCTCAAACGGCAGCTTCAGCCGCTCCAGCAGCTCGCGGCGGTAACGCGAGGTTGAACCCAGGATCAGTGTCGGTCGCAATGTCATAGAAGTACCTTCGTGCTGCGGCACTGCGGTGTTTGCCCTTGGGGCGGCCCGGCGGGCTCATCATGCGATTCTCCCATCGCGATCTACACTGGCGCGATGACAACGCGTGAATTCGATCCCTTCCGACTTGACGTGGTCGCGTTCGCCAAAGAGGCCGGTGAACTCGCCGGCCGCTGGCCGCTGGCCGGCTTCGACCGCGTTGCCGACTCCGCCGTTGCGGGCGCACCCGTCACGGATGCAGACGAGGTGAGCTGGAGCGCCCGCGGCGAGCAGCGTCAGATGCGCGGCGGCGACGCGCAGATCTGGATGCATCTGGAGGCGGCCACGCACGTGTCGCTCGAGTGCCAGCGCTGCCTCAAGCCCGTCGACGTGGCGTTGCCGGTCGCCCGCGACTTCCTGTTCGTTCATGGCGAGGATGCTGCCGCACAGCTGGACGCCGACACCGAAGACGACGTGCTGGCGATCACCCGCGCGCTCGACCTGCGCGAGCTGATCGAGGACGAGTTGCTGCTGGCGATGCCGATCGTGCCGCGCCACGAGGTCTGCCCGCAGCCGCTGGTGACGCTGGTCGATGACGAGCCTGTCGAAGACAAACCCAATCCTTTCGCCGCGCTGGCGGCTCTGAAACGCACGGATCTGAACTGAGGCGCCCGGTAAACGCCGGCGTGCTAGAATCACAGGCTTTCCCGCAGGCGTGGAGTTTGTCGACGCCCAGCAATATCGCGTTGAGAACCTGCCAGTCCACCGATTGCGCAGATTCAAGGAGAACCCCATGGCCGTCCAGCAAAACAAGAAGTCCCCTTCCAAGCGCGGCATGCACCGTGCGCACTACTCCCTGAACACCCCGGGCACCGCAATCGAGCCGACCACCGGCGAGAACCATCTGCGTCACCACATCAGCCCGACGGGCTTTTACCGTGGCCGCAAGGTGCTCAAGACCAAGGCAGACGCGTAAGGCGTCTCGCTTCCGAACGCCAACCGTTCACCCATGGACGGTGTATTTCGCTTGTCCGTAGACGGCATGGGCGGCGACCACGGTCCGTCCGTCACCTTGCCGGCTTGCCGCGCTTTCTTGGCCGCGCACCCTGCGGCTGAAGTGATTCTCGTTGGCCGCGCCGACGCGCTGGCCGAAGCCAGGGCATGGCCGCGCTGCACCGTGGTCAACGCCAGCGAAGTCGTCGAGATGGACGACCCAATCGAGGTGGCGTTGCGCCGCAAGCGCGATTCATCGCTGCGCGTCGCACTGAACCAGGTTAAACCGGACGCCAACGGCCATTCGTTGGCGCACGCCTGCGTCTCCGCCGGCAACACCGGCGCGCTGATGGCGGTATCGCGCTACGTGCTCAAGACACTCGAAGGCATCGACCGCCCGGCCATCGCCGCGGTGATGCCGAATCAGCTCGGCCGCTACACCACCGTGCTCGATCTGGGCGCGAACGTGGATTGCACGGCCGAGCACCTGCTGCAGTTCGCGGTGATGGGCAGCGCGCTGGTCGCGGCCGTCGATGGCAAAGAAAATCCGTCGGTCGGGTTGCTCAATATCGGCGAAGAAGAGATCAAGGGCAGCGAAGTGATCAAGCGCGCAGGCGAGTTGCTGCGCCGCGCCGCTGAC
>JANYBE010000625.1 GCA_025360945.1 Rhizobacter sp.
ACCATCAGGTAAGCATAAAGTGCGGTCAGGTCTTCATCGGTCGCCCTCGTGAACGCGGTGTACGGGAACGCCGGGTACAGGTGCTTGCCGTCGCGCGCCACGCCCTCGCGCATCGCACGCTGAAACGCGCTGAACGACCAGGCGCCGATGCCGGTCGCGATGTCCGGCGTGAGGTTGCTGCTGTAGACGGTCCCGAACGGTGTAACCATGGCGCGGCCACCGGCATTGGGTGTGCTGCCGGGCGCGGTGTGGCAGACGATGCAGTCGCCCGCGGCGGCAAGCACGCGGCCGCGTTCGATGACGTCGGCGGTGAAGACATTGGCGCTGCCCGCGGCGATCGGCGCGATGGTGGCGCGCCAACCGAGCGCGGCGGCAGCGAGGCCGATCACGCCCGCCGTCAGCGCCGCCGCGCGCGCCCATGCGCTGCGCCGACGCGGCCATGGCGCGTCAATCGGCAATGCGCGCGGCGCCATCGCGCGCTCATCTGCGGCCGGTACTTCACTGCGTGTCCGCTGCAATGGATTGAATGCCGCGCGCACCACCTCCGGCGTGAACGGCGGCGCCCGGAAGCGCACGCCGGTCGCGTCGAAGATGGCGTTCGCGATCGCCGCGGTACCCGGCACCGACGACGATTCGCCCACGCCCAGCGGCGGCTCGCCGGGACGCGGCATCAGCATCACCTCGACCACCGGCAGCTCGCGGAAGCTCAGGATCGGGTAGGCGCCCCACTCGCGCGCGACCGGCACCTGCGTGGTCGCGTCCAGCGGCACGGATTCCTTCAGCGCCCGGCTCGTTGTCTGCAACACATTGCCGTGCACTTGATGCCGCACGCCGGCCGGATTGATCATCAGCCCGGCATCGTGGCCGACGACGATGCGGCTCACGTGCACGTCGCCGGTCGTCTTGTTGACTTCGACGTCCGCGACCCACGCGGCCCACGCGGCACCGAAGCCGGGGAACTTGCTGTGCACGTAGCGCGCGTACGCGAAGCCTTGGCCCCTGAGCACATCGCCTTGCGGTGCTTGCTGCTGCGGCAGCGTGTGCGCACGCCAGCCCGCGCGCGCCGCCGTCGCGGCGACGAGTTCGCTCGCGCGCTGGTCCTTCAGATGCCGCAGCCTGAACGCTACCGGGTCGGCGCCCGCGGCCGTCGCCAGTTCGTCCACATACGATTCGTGTGCGAACGAGTTCGGCAGCGCCGACACGCCGCGCAGCCAAGAGGCGCGCAGGATTGCTGGCATGTCGTTGGCCACGACGCGCAGATTGTCGACCGCATACGGCGGCACCGCCGTGCGGTCGCCCATCTCGTAGGCAATCGCATCGGGCTCGATCGTGCGCGTCAGCAGCAACGCCAGCGTCGGCGCGCCGTTTGAAGGGTATGAGGTCTGGAAATCGTAGGCCGCGATCGCACCATCGGCATCGAGCCCGCCGCCGACCTGCATCAGCTGCGCCGCGCCCTTGGGCTCCCATAGATGCTCCTGCTCGCGCGTCAGCTGCACCCGCACCGGCGCACCGACGGCGCGCGACAGCAGCGCCGCATCGGCCGCCACGTCGTCAGCGCAGTTGCGGCCGTAGCAGCCCGACGCTTCCATGCGGATTACGTCGACGGCAACATCGGGCAGGCCGGTGAGCTGCGCGAGATCGGCGCGCAGCACGTGCGGGTTCTGCGAGCCGGTCCAGACAGTCAAGGCGTGGGCATGCCAGTCGGCGAGCGCGCACGATGGTCCGATCGACGCGTGCAGCTGGTAGGGCCAGACGTATTCGCGCTGCATCGGTTGCGCAGCAGCGGCAACCGCCGCATCCACGTCACCCTGCTCGACCAGCACGCGACGCGTGGCCGGGTTGCCGCGCAACGCATGGCCCAGGTCTCCGAGCGGCGGCATGCCGGGCCATGGCTTCCACTTGAGCTTGAGCTCGCGCATCGCGCGCTCGGCCTGCTCTTCGCGCTCGGCGACGATGCCAACGAAATCGCGGATCACGACGACAGCGCGAATCCCTGCGATGTGCGCAATCGAGCTCTCGTCCACAGCCTCCAGCGTGTTGCCGACGAAGTCACCCGCGTCGACGCCCGCATACGGCGGCCGCACGACGCGGCCGTGCAGCATGCCGGGCACGCGCATGTCGTGCACAAACACGGCCGCGCCGGTGGCCTTGGCCGGGATGTCCACGCGCGGCGTCGAGCTGCCGACGATGGTGTATGCAGCGGCCGGCTTGGTCGGTGCTTGCGGATCGAGCATCAGCGCGACATGCCGGCCGCGCAAACCCGCCACACCACCGTTCGCCGCCAGCCACGCCAGTGCCTGCGCGGCCGCGCGCCGCAGCGGCTCGCCGTGCGTCTGGATCGACGCACTCGCGATCGTCGCGCCCTGGTTCGGCGTGCGCGCGGTATCGCCGAGCGCGACATGCACATCGGTCATCGCCACCTCGAGCTCTTCGGCGACGATCTGGGCCAGCGCCGTGCGCAGCCCGGTGCCAAGGTCGACGTGGCCGTGCAGCGCGGTGACGCTGCCGTCGTCCCACGCCGCGAGCAGCGGTTCGGGACCCTCGGCCGGGTTCGCCTCCACCGTGGCCGGCTGGCCCGGTGCCGGCGGCGCGGCGGGCGCAAGCCCACGCGAGATCAGCAGCACGCCGACGGACGCGCGCAGCTCGGCGCGCGATAGACGCTGCTCGGCGCGACGCGTCATGTCGCCGCGGCCGCCGTCAGCTCGGCCGCGCGCCGCACCGCCTGCATGATTTCGAGGTGCGCGCCGCAACGGCACAGGTTGTGCACTAGCGCCTCGCGCACCTGCTGCTCGGTGGGCCGAGAGAATCGCCTCAACAGCGCAACCGTGCTCACGATCATGCCGTTCAGGCAGTAGCCGCATTGCGCGGCCTGGCACTCGATGAAGGCCTGCTGCACCGGGTGCGGTACTTCGAGCGTGCCCAGACCCTCGAGCGTCGTGATGTGTCGTCCCTCAACGCCACCGACCGGGATCACGCAGGCGCGCGCCTCGATGCCGTCGACCAGCACAGTGCAGGCACCGCATTCGCCGAGGCCGCAGCCGTACTTCGGGCCGTTTAGACCGAGGTCGTTGCGCAGGATATTCAGCAGTGGCGCATCGCGCGGCACGGCCAGCGCATGCGCGAGGCCGTTGACAGTGAGCGCGATCCGCCCGCCCACCTCAGGCCAGGTCGGTCGACTGGATGCGTTTCACGCCCTTGGCCGTCATTTGCTTCCACGCCGCGGCGAGCGAGCCGTTCAGGTCGATGCCGCGTGTCGCGTCCTCGATCACGTAGACCTCGAAGCCGGCCTTGCGCGCATCCATCGCCGTCCACGCCACGCAAAAGTCGGTCGCGAGACCGGTGACGTAGAGCGTCTTGATGCCACGCGCCTTCAGGTAGCCGGCCAGGCCGGTGGCCGTCTTGTGGTCGGCCTCATCGAACGCCGAGTAGCTGTCCATCTCCTTGTGGAAACCCTTGCGAATGATGATCTGTGCGGTCGCCAGCTTCAGGTCCTTGTGCAGCGCCGCGTCGTCGGTGCCTTGCACCCAGTGGTCGGGCCACAGCACCTGAGTGCCGTAGCTCAACTTGGTGGTCTCAAACGGCTTCTTGCCCTGGTAGGTGCTCGCGAACGACGCGTGGCCGGGCGTGTGCCAGTCCTGCGTGACGACGATGTTCTGGAAGCCGGTTGCGAGCTTGTTAATCACCGGCACGACGGCCTCGCCGTCCTTCACCGGCAGCGTGCCGCCGGTCACGAAGCAGTTCTGCACATCGACGACGATGAGCGCGCTCTTCGCATCTGGCGTGATCTTGGCCGCCGAAAAGGCAAGGCCGGTGGCGGACATCAACCCGGTGCCGGCCAGCGCCTTCAACAGGGTTCTGCGTGCGGGGGTATGCATGGTCGTGACTCCTCGTTTGAATGACAAAGCGAATTGCGCGCGTCGCACGCTCAGGCGTTCATACGCTCAGATACGTGCGCCGCACCTCTTCATTGACCGACAGCTCGGCCATCGAAGCCTGGTAGCGGATCTGGCCCTTCTCGAGCACATAGGCCCGATCCGACACCAACTCTGCGAAATATATGTTCTGTTCGGACAGCAGGATGCTGACCCCCTGCGCCTTGAGCTCGAGAATCATCTGCGCCATCTGCTCGACGATGACCGGCGCGACGCCCTCGCTCGGCTCGTCGAGCAGAACCAGGTACGGGTTGCCCATCAGCGTTCGCGCGACCGTCAGCATCTGCTGCTCGCCGCCGCTCATGCGGCCGCCGGGGCGGTCGGGCATCTCCCCGAGATTGGGAAACAGCTTGAACAGCTTCTCTGGCGTCCAGACCGGCGCCGCGCTGTCGTCGGCCCACGCGCGCGGCGACTGTTTGCCGACCTCGAGGTTCTCCATCACCGTCAGGTCGGCGAACACGCGGCGGTCTTCGGGCACGTAGCCCAGGCCGAGTCGCGCCACCTCGTGCGGCTCGGCACGCGACACATCCTTGCCCAGGAAGGAAATCGTGCCCTTGCGTTTGGGGAGCATGCCCATCAAGGCCTTCAGCGTCGTCGACTTGCCGGCGCCGTTGCGGCCCATCAGCGCGACGACTTCACCGCGGTTCACTTGCAGGTCGACGTCGAACAGGATGTGCGCGGCGCCGTACCAGGCGTTCAGTCCCCTGACAGCGAGAAGTGTACTCATGCGATCGTCTTCTTCTCGAAGGTCTTGCCACTGCCGAAGTAGACCTCCTGGACCTTCGGATGATCGCGAATCTCGGCCGGCCGGCCCTGCGCGATCAGCCGCCCGCGCGCCAGCACGATCATGCGGTCGGCGTGCGCGAACACCACATCCATGCTGTGCTCGGTGAACAACACCGCCAGATTCTTCTCGACGACGAGGCGCTTGGTCAGCGCCATCAGCTCGTTGCGCTCGGTCGGCGCCATGCCAGCGGTGGGCTCGTCCATCAACAGCAGTTTCGGTGCATTCGCCATGGCGATCGCGAGTTCGACGCGCTTGACGTCGCCGTACGCGAGCACGCTGCACGGGCGATCGGCCTGGGCCTTCATTCCGACCTGACCGAGCAGGGCGAGCGCGTCCGGGCGCCGATGATCGCCGGCGCGCTTCCACAGCGAATAGAGCTTCGCGTCCGCCGAGATCAACGCCATCTGCACGTTCTCGACGACGGTCAGCGACGCGAAGGTCTCGGCGATCTGGAAAGTGCGGCCCACGCCCAGATGCCAGATGTCGCGCGGCTTGCGGTCGGTAAGCTCCTGGCCGTCAAGCTTGATCGAACCCGAATCGGCACGCAGCTGGCCGTTGACCATGTTAAAGGTGGTCGACTTGCCGGCGCCGTTCGGACCGATCAGCGCGAGCAGTTCGCCCGCCGCCACCTCGAACGTCACGCCATCGACAGCGCGGTTGCCGCCGAAGGATTTGCCGAGGTCGGTGACTTGAAGAAGGCTCATGCGTCCGCCGGTTTGCGTCGATCGACCAGCTGCCCGACGAACCCCGCAATGCCCTGCGGGAACACCAGCACCAGCCCCAGGATGATCCCGCCCAGCAAGGCTCGCCAGTAGTCGGTGTTGCGCGCGACCGCGTCCTGCAGCCAGGTGAACGTGACCGCACCGACGATAGGCCCGACGAGCGTCTGCAAGCCACCCAGCAACACCATCACGAGGCCGTCGACCGAGCGGCCGACTGCCACCGTGTCGGGCGATATGCTGCCCTTCGAGAACGCGTACAGGGCACCGGCCAGGCCGGCGAACGCCGCAGCGATCACGAACGCGACCCACTGGATGCGCTTCACGTCGATGCCGATCGCATCGGCGCGCAGCGGTGAATCGCGCCCGGCGCGCATCGCGTACCCGAATGGCGCGAACAACGCGCGGCGAATCAGCAGCGTTCCAAGGACCACGAGCGCGAGCGTCAGGTAGTAGTAGCTACGCTTGTCGCTCAGCCATTGGGCCGGCCACACGCCGGTGAGGCCGTTGCTGCCGCCGGTGAAATCGTCCCACTGAAACACGACCGACCAGACGATCTGCGAGAACGCCAGCGTCAGCATCGCGAGGTACACGCCGGACAAGCGCACGCAGAACCAGCCGAATACCAGCGCGCCGATTGCCGCGACGAAAGGCGACAGGATCAACGTCAGCTCCATCGGCAGATGCGCCACACGCACCAGCAGCGCCGCGCCATACGCACCGAGGCCGAAGTACGCAGCATGACCGAACGAATGCATACCGGCCGGGCCCATGACGAAGTGCAGGCTTGCGGCGAACAGGGCCGCCGTCAGCAGGTCGATCGCCAGCACCGTGAGGTAGGGCGAGCCAGCGGTCGCAATCGGCCACGCGATCAGCGCGAGCAACAACACGCCGCCAGCGATCTTCGTCAGGTTGTCGGCGCGGCGCAGTGGCGCCTCCGGCGGCGCCGAGTTGCGGCTCAGCGCCTGCGGCATGCCCATCAGGCCCCAGGGCCGCACGACGAGCACGACAGCCATCACGAGAAACTCGACGACAAGCGTCAGCTTGGAAAACGACAAAGCGATGCCGAACAGCTCGACGCTGCCGATGCCGATGCAGATCGCCTTGATCTCGGCGATTAGCAGCGCCGCGACATACGCACCGGGGATCGAGCCCATGCCGCCGACGACGACGACAACGAAGGCATCGCCGATGGTCTGCAGGTCCAGGCCAAGGTTTGCCGGCTCGCGCGGCAGCTGCAATGCACCGCCGAGACCGGCGAGCATCGTGCCGAGCGCGAACACTGCCGTGAACAGCCAGGCCTGATTGACGCCGAGTGCGCCAACCATCTCGCGGTCCTGCGTCGCGGCGCGCACAAGGGTGCCCCAGCGCGTTCGCGTCAGAAGCAGCCACAGCGTGCAAAGCACGAAGGGCCCGACGACGATCAGAAACAGGTCGTAGGTCGGGAACTGGCGACCGAAGATCGTCACCGCATGCGCGAGACCCGGCGCGCGCGGCCCGAGCAGGTCTTCGGGGCCCCACATCCACAGTGCGGCGTCCTTGATCACGAGCATCAGCGCGAAGGTGGCGAGCAGCTGGAACAGCTCGGGCGCGCGGTAAACGCGCCGCAGCAATAGCACCTCGACCAGCGCGCCGATCGCGCCGATGGCCACGGCCGCGAGCACCAACGCGGGCCAGAACCACGCACCGCCGCCCATCTTCTCGGTCAGCATGTAGGCGATGTAGATGCCCAGCATGTAGAACGAGCCGTGCGCGAAGTTGACGATGCGCGTCACGCCGAAGATCAGCGACAGGCCCGCACCGACCATGAACAGCGAGGAAGCACCGGCCAGGCCATTGAGCAACTGGACGACGAAGCCGGAGAGATTCATCGCGGTCCGCCTATTCGGCGGGACGCAGCTTCTTCACGGCTTCGTTGCTCGGCAGGAACCTCGCGCCGTCGAGGTACTTGTAGTCGACCATCACGCCCTTGCCGTTCTCGTTCTTGGTCTTGCCGACGAACGCGCCCATCGTCGACTGGTGGTCTTCGGCGCGGTAGATGAACTTGCCGAATGGCGACTCGACCTGCAAGCCGGCGAACGCGGCGACTAGCTTTTCGGTCTCGGTGCTCTTGGCCTTCTTGACGCCTGCGGCGATCGACTTGATCAGCGTGTAGCCGACCACCGAGCCCAGGCGAGGATAGTCGTTGTACTTGGCGTGGTACGCGAGGAAGAAGGCCTTGTGTTCGGGGGTCTGCACGCCGTACCACGGGTAACCGGTGACGATCCAGCCGTTCGGCGACTCGTCTTTCAGTGGGTCGAGGTACTCTGGCTCGCCGGTCAGGACGCTCACCACCTCGCGGCCCTGGAACAGCCCGCGCGTGTTGCCCTCGCGCACGAACTTCGACAGGTCGGCACCAAACAGCACGTTGAAGATCGCATCCGGCTTTGCGTCGGCGAGCGCCTGTACGACGCTGCCAGCGTCGAGCTTGCCCAGCGGCGGCGCCTGCTCGACGACGAACTCGACGTCGGGTTGCGCAGCCTTCAGCAGTTCCTTGAACGCGGCCACGGCCGACTGGCCGTACTCGTAGTTCGGGTAGACGATGGCCCAGCGCTTCTTCTTCAGCTTCGCGGCCTCGGGCGCCAGCATCGCGGCCTGCATGTAAGTGCCGGGGCGCAGGCGGTAGGTGTACTTGTTGCCGCTGCCCCAAATGATCTTGTCGGTGAGCGGCTCGCCGGCGAGGTAAAAGAACTTCTTCTGCTTCGCGAAGTCGGTCAGCGCCAGACCGGTGTTCGACAGGAACGCACCGGCGAGCACGTCGATCTTCTCGCGCGACACCAGCTCCTCGGCGGCCCGCACCGCGTCGCCGGGGCTGGCGTTGTCGTCGCGCGTGATCAGCTCGATCTTCTTGCCGTTGACGCCACCGGCCGCGTTGATCTCTTCGACCGCCAGCTCCATACCCTTCTTGTAGGGCTCGAGGAACGCGGGCTGCGCCTTGTAGCTGTTGACTTCACCGATCTTGACCGTGCCTTGCGCGTGGGCGGCGAGGCTGGTGAACGCGAGGGCAGCGACCAGTGCCAGTTGGCGGCGTTGGATCATGAGAGAAGCTCCTGGGAGTCTAGAGAGAAGATTGTGAGCTGCGATGGCGGCGGCGAACTATCGCAGACCGTCCTCGCCCTTGATTTCGTGAAGCTGCAAGCCGCCGATGCGCGCCAACGGCCGGCCGCTGTCGGTGACGACGACGGCGACGACGATCTCGTTGGCGCGCGGCGCGTCGGCGACGCGAGCTTCCATCGCGTCGAAGTGGCTGCGTACGAAGGCGGCGTCCTTGTGGCCCAGCGGTACGTCGATCGACGTGCCGAGGCCGCCGCGCTTCTTCGCCGATGGCACCAGCGCCGCGCCCTTCTCGACCGCCTTGCGCAGCGGCGCGCCGAGCTTGGGGTGCAGGATCGCCGCGGCGTGCTCGAGCTCGCCAGCCTCGCCGACGATCGCGGCCTTGCCGTAGCTCTGAGCCTTGCCCGGCGCGATGCCCAGTGCCTTGATGCACTTGTCGCCGAGCAGCCCACCGAGTTCTTCGCCGATCGCGATCAGCGCGTCGAGGTTCTCTTCGTAGCGACCGGCAAACGGGTTCGCGATGACCGCCATCGCGAGCGCGCGGCGTGTCGGCGGCAAGATGGTCTTGCCCATCTCGATGCGCGTCTCGTCGACCTGGACGATGAGTTTTCTGATCTGTGCTGCCATGATGTTTCCTGAGAGTTCAGCGCAGACCGTTCCACTGCGCGATGTCGACCGCCTTCAGCCCGCCAACGCGTGCATGCACCCGCGGCCCGGTGCTCATCGCGAGGATGAACACGATCTCGTCGGGCAGCGGCGCGCCGGGCACGCGCACCTCGATCGCGTCGAAGTGGCTACGCACGTAGGCGGCGTTGATGTGGGTCAGCGGCACGTCGAGCGTGGCCCCGGGCGGGCCGACCTTCTTGGTCGAGGGCACGATTGCGAGCGCATTGCCGGTCTGCGCACCGCACTGGCCGGCCGCCGGCGCCTTGCCTTGTGCATAGGCGACGCGATCGCCCTTCCAGCCCAGCAGTTCGCGCATCGCGTAGCCGCCCGGCACGTGCCACAGTGCGCCGTGCTCGAGCTCGCCGTTCGCGCCGACGATCGCACCCTTGCCGTAGCCCTCGATGCGCTCGGCCGGTACGTCCATCGCAGCACGCAGCCTCTCGGCCATTTCGATGCCCAACGGATGAAGCGCGTCCATCATCGGCAGGATGTCGGCGACATAGCGCCCGGCGAACGGGTTCGTCAGCACCGCGCCGATCGCGCCGCGACGCAGGGGTACCGCGGCCACGGGCCCGAACTCGTGATGGATGTCCTCGACTTGGGTGTGAATGCGGCGGATATCAATCATGGCGACTCATTAAGCAAGTGCTGAACCCAGTTCAGGCTGAGGCACATCGGCTTCGACGCGCAACCATGCATCTTGGCAGACCAGTACGGCCGCGTGAATCAGGCCTTCGCGCTGCAACTCGCTCGCGCGCTTCTGGCCGGCCTGCAATGCGCGCTGTACCAGTACGGCTTCGAGTCGCGGCACGTCGACAGTGACGAGCATGTCGCCCAGATCGCTATCGTCCTTCAGTTCGTTCGCGGGCACGCGGCGGATGCGCGCGTCCGCCACATCGACCGCATTCGCGATCATCGTCGCCGCCGCATCGGCGCGCGCAGCGGTGCATGCCAGCACGGTCACACTGTCGGCTATGCCGAGCGAGAAGCTGCGACCGCGCCAGCCGCTGGTTGCGATGCCGCGCACCGGCGTGTGCTCACGCACATCGAAGCAGGCTTCGGCGCACACGTCGTCGGGATCGAGACGCGCTAGATCGGCGAACAGCCCGACGCGCACCGACGCGCCCGGCGCCAGATGCAGCGCGATGTCGCCGCCGTTGTTGATCCACGCGCGATTGACGCCTTCACGTTCGTAGTAGCCGATAAGTTCCTGCGCGACCGAGCCCGCCACCGCCGCCATTGGCGTGATGAACATGCTGTGGTACGGCCGGCACGCGTGCCACATGCGTCGCGCAATCACGCCTTGCAGCGGGCACGGGCCGCGCACCGGCAGGCGCAGCGCGGGCAGCTCGGCGACGAGTTCCGACAGCACGGTCTGGAATCGGAACCACGCGGAGGCGTGTGCCGTCTCCAGTGAGGCCGCATCGCCGTCGGCGCCGATCACGAGGTCTATCGGGCCGTGCTGAAAATGCCAGCGGCCACCGTCGAGCAATGCGCGCTGCACTTGCATCGCGCTCATCCCAGCAAGGGCGGCTGCCCGAGTGGCCAGGGGTTCGCTGCCGGCAGCGGCTCGAAGCGCCGCGCCGTCGGCGCCCCGTCGCTGTGCCACGCGCCACGCGCGAGGGCATCGTCAAGACTGCGCACGTGCGCCATGTGACCACCGAGCGCGCTGTAGTCTTGCAGCCGCATGCTGAACTCGATCGGTGCGACGATCGCCGGCGTCGGCACGGTGCCGAAGCTGCGGTCCGGCATGCGCATCACGTCGACCATCACCGTGATGCCTCCGCCCGGCCACACATAGGCCGGCGCACCGCCGCAGGTGACGTTAACCATCGCGTCCTTGATGCGCCGGGTGAGCTGCACCGGGTTGTCGGTGACACCGGCGCGCAGGCTGCCGCCGGCGCCGCCGAGGAACAGCACCGTCGTGAGCGAGGGCTCGCAGTTCTCGCCTATGCGCTCGACCACGGCACGGATCGCGGCCGGCATGGCTTGCGGCTGTGGCACGAGCGCATGGTCGAGCACGAACCAGGCCTTGTGCTCGCCGGTCGTCGAGACCATTAGCAGGCGCAGCCCGGGCCAGGCCGCGTCGGCGTCCCAGCCTTCGATGATCGCCAGCGGATCGTTCAGGTCGGTGCCGCCCCAGCCGGTCCCCGGGTTTGCGACCTGGAAGTAACGCCCGGGCGTCGACTTGCGGCCACGGATCTTGATGCCAGATGGTCGCATGTCGAGACAGCGCCCGGCCTGGTGCTGGGTGAGCACGCCGGTGATGTGGTCGTCGACGACGACGACCTCGTCGGCCTGATCGAAGAATTGCTTCGCGAAGATGCCCACGGTCGCCGAGCCGCAGCCAACGCGCATGCGCTGCTCCTGTACGCCATTGACGATCGGCGCCTTGCCAGCCTGAACGATGAGCTGCGCGCCGCCGTCGATGCCGAGCTCGACCGATTGCTTGTTGCCGAGTGCGAGCATCAACTCGCAGCTGACGCGGCCTTCCTTCTTGCTGCCGCCGGTCAGGTGATGCACGCCGCCGAGCGACAGCATCTGCGAGCCGTACTCGGCCGTCGTGACGTGGCCGACGACCTCGCCCTTGCAGCGAACGTTTGCCTGCTCGGGCCCGAGCCAGCGGTCGGTGTCGATCTTCAGCTTCAGGCTGCAATAGCTGAAGATGCCTTCGGTGACGACGGTGACCATGTCGACGCCCGCCACCTGCGAGGCGACGATGAAGGGCGCGGGCTTGTAGTCGGGGTAAGTCGTACTGGAGCCAATGCCGGTGACGAAGATCTCGTCCTGCGTGACCAGCAGGTTGGCCTGCGCCTCGGCCGTGGCGCCCTCGCTGCGCGCGGCGAACGGCACCAGCGCGGCGTCGCCGTGTTCGAGCGTGCGCCGCAGTAGCACGACAGGGTCGACGCGGATCAGCACGCCGTCGGCGTTCGCATAGCGGTCGCAGGCGCCGGTCTTGCCGGACGAGATCTGGCACAGCACGGGACAGGCGTTGCACTCGACCTTGGACGACGACATGCGCTCATTGCGCGGGCGGGACTTGTCGAGCACGAACGGCGCTGCGCCTTCCGTCGGCGCGGGCAGCGAGTCGGGCAGGCCGTCGGTCTTGGTGTGCTCGGTCATCGGGATTCAGCTGAGCTTATGCGCACAATGTATGTTCGGCCGCCGTCGTTTCATGTAGTATTTACTGAACGACCATGTTGCAAATACTACATGGCGACATGGTCCCGCGCAAGCCTTCGCAAACCATCAAAGTTCCAAAATGAGCGCATTCAACGACGAGACGGTGCTGAGCGTGCACCACTGGACCGACAAGCTGTTCACCTTCACGACCACGCGCGACCCGGCGCTTCGGTTTAGCAACGGCCACTTCACGATGATTGGCCTACGCGTGAATGGCAAGCCGCTGCTGCGCGCCTACAGCATCGTCAGCGCCAACTACGAGGACCACCTCGAATTCTTGAGCATCAAAGTGCCCGACGGCCCGTTGACCTCGAAGCTGCAACACATCCAAGTCGGCGACCAGATTGTCGTCGGCCGCAAGCCCACCGGCACGCTGGTGATCGACTACCTGACTCCCGGCAAGCGCCTGTACCTGCTCTCCACCGGCACCGGCCTGGCGCCGTTCATGAGCATCATCCGCGACCCGCAGACCTATGAGCGCTTCGAGCAGGTGATCCTCGTGCACGGCGTGCGCACCAAGGACGAACTTGCGTACCACGACCTGATCCTGCAGCATCTGCCGGCGCACGAGTTCCTCGGCGAAACCGTGTCGAACCAGCTGCTGTACTACCCGACGGTGACGCGTGAGGCCTACAAGAACATGGGCCGCGTGACCGAGCTGATGGACAAGGGCAAGCTCTTCGAGGACCTCGGCGTGCCGGCACTCGACCCCGAGCACGATCGGGTGATGATCTGCGGCAGCCCGGGCATGCTGCGCGACCTGAAGCACATGCTCGAGGGGCGCGGCTTCAAGGAAGGGAACACGTCCACCCCGGGCGCATTCGTGATCGAGCGGGCATTCGCCGAACAATGAGCCCAAGGCCGCTCGGGGTTAGAGCGCAGGCGGCGCAGGCCACGCGCGAGAACATCCTGCGCGCGGCCACCAAGGTGTTTGCCAAACATGGGTTCGCGGGCGGGCGCATCGAGCAGATCTCGAAGGCGGCCAAGTCCTACGACCGCATGATCTACTACTACTTCGGCAGCAAGGAAGGCCTGTTCATCGCGGTGCTCGAAGAGATGTACCGCCACTTCAACGAAGCCGAGGCCAAGCTCGTGCTTGACGTGGCCGAGCCGGTCGAAGCGCTCACCGCGGTGATCCGCTTCATGTGGGTCTACTACCACCGCAATCCCGAGTTCATCACGCTGCTCAACACCGAGAACCTGCACCGCGGCAAGCACATCGCGAAGTCGCTGCGTGCACGCGAGTTCTCGTCACCGGCCGTGGCCGTGCTCGGTCAGGTGCTGGCCAGCGGCGCGCAGCAGCATCTGTTCCGCACCGACGTGGCGGCGCGCGATGTATATCTGATGATCGCGGCCATGGGTTATTTTTACCTGTCAAACCGCTTCACGCTGTCGGCGTTTCTGGGTGAGGAGCTGGAGACCCCCTCGGCGCTCGCGCACTGGGAGGCTTTCGTGATCGACGCCGTGCTGCGCACGGTAGCGCGCGACGGCCGGGTTATTGTATAAATCGTTTATATCAATATCCGAGACCCTACCGATGAGCACCCGTTCTCCTGCCAAGAAAGCGCCGGCCGCGAAGAAGGCCGTTGTTGCGAAGAAGGCCGCCGCGCCAGCAGCCGCGGCCGTGCAGCCCAGGCCCGAGGTGAAACACAAGCCCAAGGAAAAACTCGTGCGCGACAGCTTCACTATGCCGCGCGGCGACTTCGAGCTGATCGCCCTGCTGAA
>JANYBE010000632.1 GCA_025360945.1 Rhizobacter sp.
GTGGTCACGACCTCGGCACCGTACAGGCTGCGCGTCAGGTACTGGCGTTTGAGTTCCTGCTCGGCGCGATCGGCCAGCGCCTTGTCGAAGGGCTGACCGTCGCTGATGCCGAAATCACGCAGCGACTTGACGAGCTGGTCCTTGTCGAATTCCTTCAGGCCGACGAAGTCGATGTTGGCGATGACCGGGCGCTCTTCGACGATCACGATGACGACACCGTTGTCGATGTCGATACGCACATCTTTGTAAAGACCAGTTGCAAACAGTGCGCGCAGCGCGGCCGCACCTTTTTCGTCGCTGTAGGTGTCGCCGATGCGGAACGGCAGCGACGCGAACACGGTGCCCGCATCGCTGCGTTGCAGGCCCTCGACGCGGATGTCCTTCAGCACGAAAGGCTCGACGGCGAATGCCGAGCCCGCATGAAGGGCGGCGGCAAGTGCGACGCAGGCGAGCGGAAAGCGGGGGGAGGTCGAGCGGGAGGAGGATCGCATGCGGTCGGTCATTGCAGGCCCAGGAGGCGGGCCACATCGTTGTAGAGAGCCAGAGACATCATCATGAGCATGATGGCCACTCCGCCACGCTGCAGCCTCTCAAGCCACAGCTCGGAAACCGGCCGCCCTGTCACACCCTCGAAAAGATAATACATCAGGTGCCCGCCATCGAGGACGGGCAGCGGCAGCAGGTTGAGCACACCCAGCCCGATGCTCACCACCGCGAGCAGGCCGAGGTAGTACGCGAGCCCGAGCCGCATCGACTGGCCCGCGACATCGGCGATCGTCAGCGGCCCAGTCAGGTTCTTCAGCGAGGCCTGGCCGATCACCATCTTGCCCAGCATCTTCAGCGTCAGCGCTGACACCTGCCAGGTCTGCGTCACTGCCTGCGTGAAGCCTTCGACCACACCGTAGCGCACGTTGACCATCTCGAACGGTTGCCCCGGGAACACACCGATGCGCCCGATCGGCTGTACGCCGTCTTTCACCACCGCCGGCGTGACGACGATGTCGAGCGTTTGCCCGGCGCGCTCGACGCGCCAGTGCATCGTGTGCGCACTTCCGTCGCGGCCACTCGCGCGGATCCGGGCGCGCACCATTGCCCCGTCGGTGACCACGGCGTCGTCAATGCGCAGCACGCGGTCGCCGCTGCGCAGACCGGCCTGCGCCCCCGGGCTGCCGGCCTTCACTTCGCCGAGCACCGGTTCGCTTAGCGGGTTGCCCAGCCCGATGCGCAGCATCGCTTTTGCATCGAGCTCGCTGCCGACCAGCGTGTCGAGCCCGAGCACGACGTCGCGCCGTGCGTGGCCTTCGCGGTCCGTCACCATCAGGTGCAGAGGTTCGCCGCGCACGACGGCCTGCGTCAGCTCCCAGCGCAGGTCGGTCATCGAGCGCAGTTCATGCCAGTCGCTGCCGTCGCTCGAGGCTTCGCGGGCCCAGTCGCCGGCGAGCAGGCCCGCAGACTCCGCAAGGCTCCCGGCCACCGGCGGGCCCATCAACGCCTTCGGCTCGTCGACACCGATCCAGTTTGCCGCGGCATACAGCACCACGGCCAGCAGGAGGTTCGCGACCGGCCCCGCTGCGACGATTGCGGTGCGTTGCCACAGCGACTTGCGGTTGAAGCTGCGGTTGAGTTCGTCGCCCGCGACCGGCCCTTCGCGCTCGTCGAGCATCTTGACGTAGCCGCCGAGCGGCAACGCGCACAGCACGAACTCGGTGCTCTCGGGCGTGGCCTGGCGACGCCACAGCACGCGCCCGAAGCCGATCGAAAAGCGCATCACCCTCACGCCGCAGGCCACCGCTACACGGTAGTGTCCGTATTCGTGGATCGTGATCAACACGCCCAGCGTGAGGAGGAAGGCCAGAGCGTTGACGATCATGCGGCGAGACCTTCGACGAATTGAACTGCCCGGCGGCGGGCACGCCGATCGAGTTCGAGCAGCGCGTCCAGTGATTCGGTGGTGCCGGCCTCAGGAATCAAGGCGGCAATCGTGTGGGCGTTGACACTGTGAATCTGGTCGAAGCGAATGGTTCCGGCAGGAACGCGGCCACGGCCTCCTCGTTCGCCGCATTCAGCACCGTTGCGCTGCCCTCGGGTGCACGCAGCGCCTCCCACGCGAGTGCGAGTCCCGGGTAACGCGCATGGTCCGGTGGCTCGAAGCTTAGGCCGCCGAGCGTGCCGAAATCGAGCTTGCTCGCGCCCGATTCGATGCGCTCGGGGAACGACAGTCCGAACGCGATCGGCACGCGCATGTCGGGCGTGCCGAGCTGCGCGAGCACCGAGTTGTCGCGGCACACGACCATCGAATGCACGATCTGCTGCGGGTGAATCAGCACCCTGATCTGCTCGGGCGCAAGGTCGAAAAGCCAGCGCGCCTCGATCACTTCGAGCGCCTTGTTCATCATCGTCGCCGAGTCGACCGAGATCTTGCGGCCCATTGCGAAATTCGGATGCGCGCAGGCTTCATCGGGCGTGACGGTCGCGAGCGTGCCCGGGTCGCGCCGCCGGAACGGGCCGCCTGACGAGGTCAGCAGGATATGGTCGATGCGCTGTGGCCACGCACTGCGGTCTTCGGGCAGGCATTGAAAGATTGCCGAGTGCTCGCTGTCGATCGGCAGCAGCATGGCGCCGCCGGCGTGCACCGCATCCATGAAGAGCTTGCCGCCGACGACCAGCGCCTCCTTGTTCGCCAGCAGCAGGTTCTTGCCGGCACGCGCCGCGGCCAGGCAGGGCGCGAGGCCGGTGGCGCCGACGATTGCGGCCATCACCGCATCCACGTCCGGGTGCGCCGCCAGCTCGCACAATGCCTGTGCGCCGCTCAGCACCTCAGTGGGCACGCCCTGCGCGCGCAGACGCCGGCCCAGCTCGTTCGCCTGTGCCGCATTCGGCAACACTGCGTAGAGCGGCCGCCATTGCAGGCATTGCGCGAACAAGGCGTCGACGCGGCTGTGCGCGGTGAGCGCGAACACCTCGAAGCGATCAGGATGGCGCGCGATCACGTCGAGTGTGTTCGTGCCAACCGAGCCGGTGGCACCGAGAATGCAAACCCGTTGGCGCGTGGTCGTCATGTCGATCTCAAATGCTGATCAAGGCCATCGCGATCGGGAACACGGGCAGCAGCGCGTCGACCCGGTCGAGTACACCGCCGTGGCCAGGCAGCAGGCCGCTGCTATCCTTCGCGCCCGCAGTGCGCTTGACGAGCGATTCGAACAGGTCGCCAACGACGCTCATCGCGGCCAGGAACACCACGATCAGCACCAGCCCGGCGGCACCGAAGCGGCCGTACAGGCGCAGATACAGGCTGGGCGAATCGATCTTGACGACGCTGTCGAGCCAGAGCCAGAAGGCCGCCAGCACGAGGGCACCCAGCATGCCGCTCCACACGCCTTCCCAGCTCTTGCCGGGGCTGATACCGGGGGCGAGCTTGCGCTTGCCGAAGGCCTTGCCACCAAAGTACGCGGCGATGTCGGCTGCCCACACGAGACAGAACACCGACAGGATGAAATTGATGCCGATGGTCTTGGCCGCGGCTAGCGCCAACCACGCGGTGCACAGCAGCAGCACGCCCAGCATGCAGCGCAGCCACGCCGACACGGCAGACCAGGCCTGCGGGCCTCCGCGCAGCACGAATGCACCGCCGAGCACCCACACGCCGAACGAGATCCACCACGCCAGGCGCGGCGGCGCCTCACCCCAGCCCGCCCACAAGGCTGCACCACACGCAACTGCCACGACAGCTCCGACGAGCAGCGATGCGCCACCGGGACCGTTGAGCCGACCCCATTCCCACCCCGCCGCGGAAATCATCAGCAGCGAGAGCACGGCGAACGGCCACGCGATCGGGGCGAACAGTGTCGGCAGCAAGAACGCGATCAGCACGAGCGCGGTGATGACGCGCTGCTTGAGCATGCTCAGGCCTGTGCGCGCTGCGCGCTGTCGACGGCGCCGAAGCGGCGATCGCGTCGGGCATATTCGGCGAACGCAGCGTCGAGTTCGGCATCGCCAAACTCGGGCCACAAGCAATCGCTGAAGAACAGCTCGGAGTATGCCGCCTGCCAGAGCAGGAAGTTGCTAATGCGCACCTCGCCGCCTGTTCGGATGAACAGGTCGGGGTCGGGCGCGTGGCTCAGCGCCATGTACTGGTTCAGCTTCGCCTCGTCGAGTTCGGCGGCCGGAACACCTTCGCTTATCGCCTGACGGCAGGCCTGCACGATGTCCCAGCGGCCGCCGTAGTTGAACGCCACCGACAGCGTGATGCGCGTGTTGTGCGCGGTGCTGGCTTCGGCCTGCTCCCAGGCCTGGCGCAGTTTGTCCGAGACCTGGTCGCGGTCGCCGACGATGCGGATGCGCACACCCTTGTCGGCGAGCTTGCCCAGGTACTTGGCGACCGCCACCAGCACTAGACCCATCAGGCCCGAAACCTCCTCGGTCGGGCGCTTCCAGTTCTCGGACGAGAACGCGAACACGGTCAGGTAATCGACGCCGCGATCCGCGCAGCTGAGCACCGTGCGTACCAGCGCATCGACGCCGGCCTTGTGGCCGAAGAAGCGCGGCATGAAGCGCTTCTTGGCCCAGCGGCCATTGCCATCCATCACGATGGCGACGTGGCGCGGTACGGTCATGTCAGGGAGCCGTCATTCAGACGGCCATGATCTCGGCTTCCTTGCCGGCCGTCAGGCGATCGATCTCGGCAATGCAGCGGTCAGTGAGCTTTTGCAGATCGTCGAGCGAACGGCGCTCCTCGTCCTCGGAGATTTCCTTGTCCTTGAGCAGCTTCTTCGCATGCTCGTTAGCATCGCGGCGCAGGTTGCGCACGGCAATCTTGGCGTCTTCGCCTTCGTTGCGCACGACCTTCGTCAGCTCGCGTCGGCGCTCCTCGTTCAGCGCGGGCATCGGCACGCGCAGCAAGTCGCCCTGGGTCGCCGGGTTCAGACCGAGATCGGACTCGCGAATTGCTTTTTCGATCTTCGCACCCATGCCTTTTTCCCACGGCTGCACGCTGATCGTGCGCGCGTCCAGCAGGCTCACATTGGCGACCTGGCTGATCGGCACCATGGAGCCGTAATAGTCAACCTGCACCTGATCAAGGATGCCCGGGTGGGCGCGACCGGTGCGGATCTTGTGCAGCTCGTTCTTGAACGATTCGATGCTGCGGCCCATCTTCGTTTCGGCGGTTTGCTTGATGTCGGCAATGCTCATGTTGTCAACCTCACTTCAACGTTCTCAAACGTGCACCAGGGTGCCTTCGTCTTCGCCCTGCACGACGCGCTTCAACGCACCCGGCTTGAAGATGCTGAATACGCGGATCGGCAACTTTTGGTCGCGGCACAGCGCGAA
>JANYBE010000644.1 GCA_025360945.1 Rhizobacter sp.
GCCAGTGCCTCGGTCAGCGACTGCACCGTCTCGAGAAACACCGGGCCGGAGATGGTCGGCACCACTGCCGCGACCAGACGACTGCGGGTCGATGCCAGGCCACCGGCGAGCCGGTTCGGCACGTAGCCGGTGCGTGCGACGGCGTCGGTCACCTTTCGGCGCACCTCGGCCGACACCTGCTCGGGCGTGTTCAGCGCACGCGAGGCGGTGATCGGCGCGACGCCGGCGAGCTTAGCCACATCGTGTAGGGTGACGGCGCCGCTGCCGCGGCGTGTCCGGCGCGGCGAAACCGCTTCTTTGTCCATGCGCCATTCTAGGCATTTGATAGCGCTACCTGAACCGACCTGGAGCGCAGGGGCGCCGCCGCCGCACGCGGCCATAAGGTCGAAGCGAGGGCTGTTGTGGCCCGCGCCAGTGGCCGCGCGTCAGGTGATCACGGTTGGCCGCTCGCGCCCGGTGCGTTCACCAATCCCGGCCAGCTTATCTGCCAGAGCGATCAGCGGCGCGAGGGCCGCTTGCGTCTCGACCGCGTGCTTCAAGGGATCGGGCTCGAAACGCTCGAGGTAAACCCGCAGCGTCGCGCCTTCAGTGCCGGTACCCGAGAGGCGGAACACGATGCGCGAGCCATCCGTCAGGCCGATGCGAATACCTTGCGCCGTGCTGACCGAACCATCGACCGGATCGGTGTACGCGAAGTCGTCGGCGCTCGCGATGGCCGCGCCAGCGATCACCTGGCCGGGCAGCGTCGCGAGCGACTCGCGCAGGTGCGCAATCAGGCCGCTGGCCGCCGCGCCGTCGACGCCTTCGTAGTCGTGGCGCGAGTAGTAGTTGCGGCCAAAGCGCAGCCAGTGGCCGCGCAGGATCTGCTCGACCGATTCGTGCCGCACCGCGAGGATGTTGAGCCAGAACAGCACCGCCCAGACACCGTCCTTCTCGCGCACGTGGTCACTGCCGGTGCCCGCGCTCTCTTCGCCGCACAGCGTGACCTTGCCCGCATCGAGCAGGTTGCCGAAGAACTTCCAGCCAGTCGGGGTCTCGAAGCACGCGATGCCAAGCTTCTGGGCGACGCGGTCGACCGCGGCGCTGGTCGGCATCGATCGCGCCACGCCCTTCAGGCCGTTTGCGTAGCCGGGCACGAGCTGCGCGTTTGCCACGAGCACGGCGAGGCTGTCGCTGGGGGTCACAATGAAGTGTCGGCCCACGATCATGTTGCGGTCGCCGTCGCCGTCGCTCGCGGCGCCGAAATCAGGCGCGTCGTCGGCGAACATGACCTTGATCAGGTCTTCGGCGTAGGTCGGGTTCGGATCCGGGTGACTGCCGCCGAAGTCGGGCAATGGCACGCCGCTCATCACGCTGTTGAGCGGCGCACCGAGGCGCTTGACGAAAATCTCGTTCGCGTAAGGCCCGGTGACAGCGTGCATCGCGTCGAAGCACATCTTGAATGAGCCCGAGCGCAGCAGCGCGCCGATGCGCTCGAAGTCGAACAGCGTGGCGAGCAGATCGGCGTGGTCGGCAACCGAGTCGATGACCTCGACCGCCATTGCGCCAACCATCGCCCCGCCTTGCACGGCAAGATCCACGTCGGCTGCGTCCAGCGTCAGATAGCGCGCGATCGTCTGCGTGTTCGCGTAGATGGCGTCGGTGATCTTCTCGGGTGCCGGCCCGCCGTTGCCGGTGTTGTACTTGATGCCGAAGTCGCCGTCGGGCCCGCCGGGGTTGTGACTGGCCGACAGGATGATTCCGCCGAAAGCCTGGTGCTTGCGGATCACGCAGCTCGCCGCGGGCGTCGACAGGATGCCGTGCTGGCCGACGAGCAAACGACCGAAGCCGTTTGCCGCGGCCATGCGCACGATGGTCTGGATCGCCGCATCGTTGTAGAAGCGGCCATCGCCGCCGAGCACCAGCGTCTGGCCCTTGAACCCGTCGAGCGAATCGAAGATCGCCTGCACGAAGTTTTCGAGGTAGCCGGGCCGCTGGAACTCCGTTACCTTCTTGCGCAAGCCAGAGGTGCCGGGACGCTGGCCGGCGATGGGCGAAGTCGGGGTGGTTATGATGTTCATGCAGGCTCCGTGAGTGCTGCCATTGTGCGACTTGAGCATCACGCCCCGAGCTTCAGAAACAGTTCCCGGTCCGGCGCGAAGTTGGCGTACAGCGGCAGCAGCGCGCCGCCCATCGCGCGCGCATCCGAGCCGATGGTGCCTTCGAACACCGTCGGGCGCGACACACCTTCCCAGCTGTACTGATCGAGCGCATGGTTCACCGAGGTGAGCGTGGCGCGCAGCAGCTCGCGGCTGAACGAGCCGTCGATGATGACACCGTCGAGGTCGAGCAGACAGGCCGCGCTGTTGGCCGCGAATGCGACCGCGGGCGCGGCCTCGCGCAGCCATTGGTCGGTGTGCGGCCACCAGGGCTTTTGCATCGCGCGCACGTCGGTCGCGGCGCCGACGTCGAGCCCGGCAGCCTTGAAGCGTGCCTCCAGGTTGACGAGCGACGCGTGGCTCAGCAGCTGGTCCGGCGCGGTTGCCGTGCCGCCGCGCGCCAGGCCGAGCGGCAGCGAGCCGACCGCACCCGCATTGCCGTTCAGGCCCGAACGCAGCTGGCTGTCGATGACGAGGCCGCCGCCGATGAAGGTGTCGAAGAACACGTACAGAAAGCTGCCGATGTTGCGGCCGCGCCCGGCGACGAGTTCGGCCACGCAGGCGGCGGCGGTATCCTTGACGAACTCGACTGGCAGATCCGTCATCGCGGCGATGCGCTCGCGCATGTCAATGCCGCTCCATTTCGCTGCCTGTTTGCGGCCGATGCCGAGCACCGCATGCCAGCCTTCGAGCGACAGCGGCGCTGCGATACCCACGCCATGTAGCCGTGCCCTCAGCTTGAACGGCAAGGTCTGCGTGAGCTGCTGCAGGCGCGCCTCGATCTCGGGAAACAGCGTGTTGGGGTCGGGGAAGGCGTAGGTCAGCGACAGCCGCTCGCGCACCGCGCCCGTGAAGTCGAGCAGCAGCATGTCCATGCTGCGTCGGCCGATCTTGATGCCGATCGAAAAAGCGCCATCCGGGTTCAGCGCCATCGGCACCGACGGTTGGCCGACCTTGCCGCGCACGGGCTCAAGCTTGGTGACCAGCCCGTCGGCCTCGAGCCGCGCGATGATGACCTGCACCGTCTGCGCGGTCAGCCTTGTGAGCCGCGCGATCCCGGCCTTGGGCAAGCTGCCGTGCAGCCGGATCGCCTGCAGCACGACACGCTCATTGAACTGGCGCATGCCGATCTGGTTGGAGCCCCTGGGTCGCAGCTTGCCCTCGGCGCCGACAGGGCTCATCAGGCGAGGCAATCCGCTGGTAGTTCGTCGGCGCGCTTTGCGCCCGTCATCACCGCGACCGTGTCGCTCATGCTGATCGTCTTCGGGTTGACGATGCAGGCGCGCTTGCCGAGGCGCGCGACGTGGATTCGATCGGCGATCTCGAAGACGTGCGGCATGTTGTGGCTGATAAGGATGACGGGCAAGCCCTTGTCGCGCACACGGCGAATCAGCTCGAGCACCATGTTGCCTTCCTTGACGCCGAGTGCGGCGGTCGGCTCGTCAAGGATCACCACATGCTGCGCGAACGCGGCCGCACGCGAGACGGCGACGCATTGTCGCTGCCCGCCCGACAGGGTCTCGACCGCCTGCGTCATCGACCGGATGCCGACCTTCAGGTCGTTCATGCGAGCCACGCTCTGCTCCAGCATCTGCCTCTTGTCGATGATGCGCAGCAGTTTCGAGATGAACCCGGTCTTGATGATCTCGCGGCCGAGGAACAGGTTCTCGGAGATCGACATCGCCGGCGCCACCGCGAGGTCTTGGTAGACCGTCTCGATGCCTTCGCGGCGCGCATCGGCCGGACTCTTGAAGTGGATGACCTTGCCGTCGAGCTTGATCTCACCCTCGTCGGGGATCGTCGCACCCGACAGCGCCTTGATCAGCGACGATTTGCCGGCGCCGTTGTCGCCGATCACCGCGAGGATCTCGCCTGCGCGCAGCTCGAAGTCGGCGCCGTCCAGGGCCGTGACTTGGCCGTAGCGCTTCACGAGGCCACGGGCTTCCATCACCAAGGTATGCGTGCCCATCAACGTGCCCCTTTGCGCGAAAGTTGGTCAGTCGCCACCGCGAGAATCACCAGCACGCCGGTGATCAGCACCTGGTACACCGAGGACACGCCCATCAGCGTGAGGCCGTTGCGGAAAACGCCGACGATCACCGCGCCGAGCAGCGAGCCAAGGATGATGCCGCGGCCACCGAACAGGCTGGTGCCGCCGAGAACGACCGCGGTGATCGCGTCGAGGTTTTCCGTCTGCCCCGCGTTCGGGTCGCCGACGCCGGTGCGCGCCACCGAGAGCAATGCCGCGATGCCGTAGAACGCACCGGCCAGCACGTAAACGCCCACCAGCACCCGATCCGTCGCGATACCGGTCAGGCGCGTCGCCTCCGGGTTGTTGCCGACCGCGTAGACATGGCGGCCAGGCTGCGTATCGCGCAGGCCCCACCACATGAAGGCGTACATCGCGATCATGAACACTGTGCCGTAGTTGAACGCCGCACTACCGACGGCCACTGTGTTACCGAAGAAGGTCATCTCGGGCGGCAGGTCGGTGATGGTCTGCGCGCCCGAGTACAGCTGTGTGATCGCGAACGCGATGTTCATCGTGCCCAGCGTGACGATGAACGGCGGTAGCCTGATGCGTGTGACCAGCAGGCCATTCACCAGACCGAAGACCATGCACGCGAGCAGACCACAGACGATCGCGAGATACGCGTTCATGCCGCTGCCCACCGCGAGTTTGGTCATCACGATGCCGCCCAGCGCCATCACCATGCCGCAGCTCAGGTCGATGCCAGCGGTCAGGATGATGAGCGTCTGGCCGATCGCGATCGTGCCGACCACCATCACCTGCTGCAGGATCAGCGAAAAGTTCTGCACCGACAGAAAGCGGTCACTCTGCGTGGCGAAGAAGAACACCGCCAGCACCAGCGCGATCAGCGGGCCGAGTGTGGCGATGGGCGGCAACTTCGAGAGCGTGGTTGAGCTCATGGCGCAGATCCGCGCGGCTTACTTGTTGCCCCAGCACAGGTCGGTGCCGACCTTGGTGTCCTTGCTGTCCACGCCGGCCATCGGCTTGTCGGTGATCAGGGTGACGCCGGTGTCGGTGTAGCCCTTGACCTTCTTGCCGCCCTTGGCGTATTCGACGCCGGCCTCGACGCCCATTGATGCCATCTTCAGCGGGTACTGCTGCGAGGTCGCGGCGATCATGCCGGCCTTGACGTTCTTGATGCCGGCACAGCCGCCGTCCACCGAGACGATGACGACGCCCTTTTCCTTGCCAGCCGCCTTCAGCGCCTGGAAGGCACCCGCAGCCGCCGGCTCGTTGATGGTGTAGACGAGGTTGATGTCGGGGTTCTTTTGGAGGCAGTTCTCCATCGCGGTCTGGCCCTTGGCCTGGTCGCCGAAGCTGTCGGCCATGCAGACGATCTCG
>JANYBE010000551.1 GCA_025360945.1 Rhizobacter sp.
CGAGAAGAAAGCGCGCGCCGAACTCAACAAGCTAAAGCAGATGCCGCCGATGTCGGCTGAAGCGACTGTGGTGCGCAACTATATCGACTGGCTAGTCGGCGTGCCGTGGAAGAAGCGCAGCAAGGTGCGACGCAATCTGAAGGCGGCCGAGGAACAGTTGGACCTGGACCACTTCGGCCTGGAAAAGGTCAAGGAACGCATAGTCGAATACCTTGCCGTGCAGCAGCGTGTGAAGAAGATGAAAGGCCCGATCCTCTGTCTGGTCGGACCGCCGGGCGTGGGCAAGACCTCGCTCGGACAGTCGATCGCGAAGGCGACCGGGCGCAAGTTCGTGCGCATGTCGCTCGGCGGCGTGCGCGATGAGGCCGAGATTCGCGGCCATCGCCGCACCTATATCGGTTCGATGCCGGGCAAGGTGCTACAAAGCCTGACCAAGATCGGCACGAAGAACCCGCTGTTCCTGCTCGACGAGATCGACAAACTGGGCATGGACTTTCGCGGCGATCCGTCGTCTGCGCTGCTCGAGGTGCTGGACCCGGAGCAAAACCACACGTTCAGCGATCATTACGTCGAGGTCGATTTCGACCTGTCCGACACGATGTTCATCGCCACCAGCAATTCGATGAACATCCCGCCGGCGCTGCTGGATCGGATGGAGGTGATTCGCCTGTCAGGCTATACCGAAGACGAAAAACTCAACATCGCGTTGAAGTACCTCGCGCCCAAACAGGCCAAGAACAACGGCGTGAAGGACGAGGAGATGGAGCTCACTGAATCGGCTGTGCGCGGCATCATCCGCTACTACACGCGTGAGGCCGGCGTGCGCTCGCTCGAGCGCGAGATCAGTAAGATCTGCCGCAAGGTCGTGAAGGCGATCCAGCTCAAGCAGGTGAGCGACAAGGTCGTCGTCACCGACGAAAATCTCAACGACTACCTGGGCGTTCGCAAGTACGACTACGGTCAGGCCGAGAAGAAGAACCAGGTCGGACAGGTCGTCGGTCTCGCGTGGACCGAAGTCGGCGGCGACCTGCTGACGATCGAGGCCGCGGTGATGCCCGGCAAGGGCAACATCATCCGCACCGGCCAGCTCGGCGACGTGATGAAGGAATCGGTCGAGGCGGCGCGCTCGGTCGTGCGCAGCCGTGCCCGCCGCCTAGGCATCAAGGACGAGATGTTTGAAAAGCGCGACGTGCACATCCACGTCCCCGATGGCGCGACACCCAAGGACGGCCCGAGCGCGGGCGCGGCGATGACGACGGCGTTCGTCTCGGCGCTCACCGGCATTCCGGTCAAGGCGCACGTGGCGATGACGGGCGAGATAACCTTGCGTGGTGAAGTCACGGCGATCGGCGGTCTGAAAGAGAAGTTGCTGGCCGCGCACCGTGGCGGTATCACGACCGTGATCATTCCGGAAGAGAACGTCAAGGACTTGCAGGAGATTCCGGAGAACGTCAAGAACAAGCTCGAGATCGTGCCGGTGAAGTGGATCGATCGGGTGCTCGAGGTGGCGCTGGAACGGGTTCCGGAAGCCTTGCCTGACGATGAGCCGGGCAAGCCTGTCGAAGAGGCCGCGAAGCCGGCCGCGCCCACGGCCGGGTCGGAGCTGCTGACGCACTGAGCGCACAAAAAATGGCCGTTTGCAAATCGGCCATTTTCCAGCCTATAATGCGGGCTCTGTTGATGACGAGCAGTCAACAACAAATGCGGGAGTAGCTCAGTTGGTAGAGCGCAACCTTGCCAAGGTTGAGGTCGAGAGTTCGAGACTCTTCTCCCGCTCCAGATATCGAGAAAAGGGAAGCCTCGTGCTTCCCTTTTTTCTGCCTAGAATCCTGATTCACAGCGGCGCGATAGCAAAGCGGTTATGCACCGGATTGCAAATCCGTTCAGCCCGGTTCGACTCCGGGTCGCGCCTCCAGATGCAAGAAGACCCTCATGGCAATGTGAGGCTTTTTCATTGGCACCGCGTTTCGCCGTCTGCTCCCGGGTGACCGGATCTCGGCAATCAGAGCTCGACTGATGGCCGCACACGTGAAAATTTCGCAGTTCGGCTCGGCCGGTGAACTACATCGCCGGGCGGGGTTGTCGACAACGTGCTATGAAGGTTGACCGCCCCGCTGCTGAGGACAGTGCGCCATCCGTATGGACGGACGGTCCCTCCATTGCGCGTCACAGCAATTTCTTCCATCCTGCTGCAAACGCGCCGATCCTGTCGCGCAGAGCTATGCGCGCAGAGAAGCGAAGGCAACGGCGAGCGAAGCGGCGTGTTGCCCCGTTGACCATTGCCGTCGTGTTGCTCGCCCTGATCGGCCTGGTGGCACTTGTCGTGATCTCGCACGCACTGCACTAGTTTTCGGCACCGGGTCATTCACGTCCGGGTTCAATCGCGCCGAGTCGCCCAAAGGCACTGTGGTCGATGGGCTTCACGAGACCCGAGGCGGTACAGCTGCCCGCCGCGCAGGGTGGTCGCATCGCGCTGGCCATGGTGCCCGGGGTGGGGGTCGAACCCACACGCCTTGCGGCTGCGGATTTTAAGTCCGCTACGTCTACCAGTTTCGTCACCCGGGCTGGGTCCGCGATCATATCGGCAGGTGCTCGATTCGAACCGGCTCGAGATCGACACAACGTCTGAGCAGCAAAGCCATTGGCCCCACGGAGCCGGTACTCAGTACGCGCAAGTTCGCCTGATCGCCGCTCGCGTTCCAGAGGGTCGCGGTGCGCTCGGCCACGGCAAATGCAGTGTCGATCAGCTTTGTCCCGTTGCCGAGCATCGCTTGAATCGCGTGCGCCACGAACGGATAGTGCGTGCACCCGAGCACGACAGTATCGACTTTGGCGGCGCGAACATGGGTGCACGACGGTGCGAGCACCGCGTCAAGTTCGGGGCCTTCGTGCACGCCGCGCTCGATGATGGCGGCCAATCCCGGGCAGGGCTCGATGTGCACATGAACGCCAGGCGCGAACTCATCGACGAGGTAACGCAGACGCGCACTCACGGCCGTCGCCGACGTTGCAATGACCGCAACGCGGCCGCTTTGCGTCGCCGCGACAGCGGGCTTCACGCCGGGCTCGACGCCGACGAAGCACAGCGTGGGCCAGCGCTGCCGCATCGCAGCGATGCCTAGGACGGTAGCGGTATTGCATGCGACGACGATGACGCGCGCACCCAGCGCGACGAGGTGAGCGACGATGCGATGGCATCGTTCAACGACGTCGGCCGCGTTGCGCTCGCCATAGGGTGCATAGGCGACGTCGCCGACGTAGATCAGCGATGCGTGCGGCAACCGTCGTCTCAGCGCGTTCAACACCGAGAGTCCGCCGACACCGGAATCGAAGACACCGATGCAGGGTGCTGAAGTGGTCGTGTTCACGGCGCGAAGTCTATCTGCCGCCTGAAGCTAAAATAGCACGGTCGTTCTAATTTGTGGCTTGGCGTCACCTTCGCGGCAGGCCCGCCGCCCCCCGCGAACTAGAATCAAAGCAACCCCGAACACACTGCTTGAGGAGCTCGTCGCATGAAGGTTCTCGTCCCCGTCAAACGCGTTGTCGACTACAACGTCAAGGTACGCGTGAAGAGTGATGGCAGCGGCGTTGACATCGCCAACGTCAAGATGAGCATGAACCCTTTCGACGAGATTGCCGTCGAAGAAGCGGTGCGCCTGAGGGAAAAGGGCATCGTCACCGAAGTCATCGCCGTCAGCTGCGGCGTCACCCAGTGCCAGGAAACCCTGCGCACCGCGATGGCCATTGGCGCCGACCGCGCGATCCTGGTCGAGACAAGCGACGAGCTGCAGCCGCTGGCCGTGGCAAAGCTGCTCAAGGCCCTGGTCGACAAGGAGCAACCCGGCCTCGTCATCCTCGGCAAGCAGGCGATCGACGACGACTGCAACCAGACCGGCCAGATGCTCGCCGCGCTGTGCGAGTTGCCGCAGGCCACCTTCGCTTCCAAGGTCGAGCTCACGGCTGATTCGGTGAGCGTC
This sequence comes from Rhizobacter sp., assembly GCA_025360945.1. Taxonomy (GTDB): domain Bacteria; phylum Pseudomonadota; class Gammaproteobacteria; order Burkholderiales; family Burkholderiaceae_C; genus LMDS01. The sequence continues at coordinate 3,978 of JANYBE010000551.1, forward strand.
ACGCGCGAAGTCGACGGAGGTTCCGAGACTCTCAAGCTCACGTTGCCCGCAATCATCACCACCGACCTGCGCCTGAACGAGCCGCGCTACGTCACGCTGCCCAACATCATGAAGGCCAAGAAGAAGGTGATGGAGGTGCTCAAGCCTTCAGACCTCGACGTGGACATCAAGGCGCACCTGAAGACCCTGCGGGTGAGCGAACCCCCCAAGCGCAGCGCCGGCATCAAGGTGCCCGATGTCGCCACCCTGGTTTCCAAACTCAAGAACGACGCGAAGGTGATCTGATGAGCAGCCTTGTTATTGCCGAACACGACAAC
>JANYBE010000561.1 GCA_025360945.1 Rhizobacter sp.
CAAGAGCGCGCGCGAGGAAGGCTTCGACGAGATCGCCGACTGGTTCGAGACGCTGGCCAAGGCCGAGCGCTCGCACGCCAATCGCTACGTCAAGGCGCTCGACGCGCTGGTCGACTGAGCCTGCAGTTCACGCTCACGGAACAGGGGGCTTCGTGCCCCTTGTTCATTGCCGAAAGAATCATTCGATGAGCACTCGCGAAGGCAATCTCGAAGCGCCCACGCGCCATGCGGTGGACTGGAAGAACCCCGCGTTTTACAACCAGGCCGCGTGCGAAACCGAGATGGAGCGCGTCTTCGACATTTGCCACGGCTGCCGGCGCTGCGTGAGCCTGTGTCAGTCGTTTCCGACACTGTTCGATCTGATCGACGCGACGGCCGATGGCGAGATTCACGAGGTCGCCAAGAAGGACTACTGGAGCGTCGTCAACCAGTGCTATCTGTGCGACCTGTGCTACATGACAAAGTGCCCGTACGTGCCGCCGCACCCGTGGAACCTCGACTTCCCACACACGATGCTGCGCGCGAAGGCGATCAAGTTCAGAAACGGCGAGGTGAGTGCGGGCGAGAAGCTGCTTGCGTCGACCGACACGCATGGTCAATTCGCCGGCATCCCGATCGTCGTGCAGATGGTCAATGCGCTGAACAAGACCAAGCCGGTGCGCAAGGTATTGGACAAGACACTGCATGTGCACCCCAATGCGTGGCTGCCCGAGCTCGCGTCGCAGCGGTTTCGCTGGAGCGCCGAGAAGGACGATGCCGCGACGCCGGTAGTGAACGGCGAGCGCACGCCGGGCAAGGTCGCGATCTTCTCGACCTGCTACGTAAACTACAACGAGCCAGGCATCGGCTTCGATCTGATCAAGCTGCTCAGGCACAACGGCATTGCCTACACCGTGGTCGAGAAGGAGAGCTGCTGCGGCATGCCCAAGCTCGAGCTCGGCGACCTCGACGGTGTCGCCAAGCACAAGGAAGCGAACATCCCGGTGCTCGCGCGCTACGCCCGCGAGGGCTACGCGATCATCACGGCGATCCCGTCGTGCACGTTGATGTTTAAGCAGGAACTGCCGCTGCTGTTCCCTGAAGACGTCGATGTGAAGCAGGTGCAGGAGGCGATGTTCGACCCCTTCGAATACCTAATAGCTCGCCACAAAGACGGCTTGCTCAAACTCGACTTCAAGGCCGCACTCGGCAAGGTGAGTTATCACATCCCCTGCCACGGCCGGGTGCAGAAGATCGGCAAGAAGACCGAAGAGGTCTTCAAGCTGATCGGCCAAAGCGTGACGGTGCAGCTCAACACGGTGGAGCGTTGCTCGGGCCACGCTGGCACCTATGGCGTGAAGACCGCATTCCATGCGAACGCGATGAAGATCGGCAAGCCGGTGTTCAAGGCGATGGGCAATGGAGCACCCGACTACATCAGCTCCGACTGCGCGCTTGCTGGCCACCATATCGCGCAGGGCATGGCGCAGGCGGACATGCCGGGCGCCAAACTCGCGCACCCGCTGAGCCTGGTGCGCATCGCCTACGGCCTGGAATGATCGAGATGACCATCACCAAGGACAGCCTCCTGACGCTTGAGGCCTACGCGAAGATTCGCAAGAGCGCCAAGCCCGAGTTCATCGCGCACCGCAAGCTGCGCAGCGTGCATCTGGGCGAGCACGTTAGCGTGCAGTTCGAGGACGAGCGCACGATCCGGCGCCAGATTCAGGAGATGCTTCACATCGAGAAGATCTTCGACGAGGCCGGCATCAACGCCGAGATCGAGGCTTACGCGTCACTCGTGCCCGACGGCACGAACTGGAAGGCGACGATGCTGATCGAGTACCCCGACGCGCACGAGCGCAAGCGCGAGCTGGCGCGGCTGATCGGTGTTGAGGATCGCCTCTTCGTCGAGGTCGAAGGCCACGCGCGCGTCTATGCGATCGCCGACGAGGACCTGGATCGCGAAAACGCCGAGAAGACCTCGGCGGTGCACTTCGTACGCTTCGAGTTCAGCAAGGCGACGCGCGACGCGGTGCGCGCCGGCGCGAGCGTGAAGCTCGGCTGCGATCACACGAACTACCCGGCGCACGTGGCGATCGCGGCGGAGACGCTGGCGAATTTGGCTGGTGACCTGGCGTAGGTGTGCCGAATCAGCGCGCCGCCATGCCGAAGGCGCGGCTCCAGGAGAGCTCGGCGAGTGGTCCGACATGGCCGCCGTTGTGCAGCGGGCGCGTGGCACCCAGGCCCACCCGAATCTCGCCCGCGCTGCCGGGCCGCCATGCGGCCCAGACCAGCCCTTGCATGATGGCGCCGCCGGCAGTCGTCACACCGCCGCCACCGGCCGCGCCGATCAGTGCTTCGGCGCCGATTCGCAGCGTTGCGGCCGGGCTCGCGCTGAGGCCTGCACCGACCAACCCGACCGAGTACGCGCCCGCGCCACCTGCGAACGCGCTGTGGGCCTGGCCACTGAGGTAAACGTAGTCGCCCAGGTAGCGGTTCAGCTTCAGACCGATCGTGTCGATTGGCTGGCGCGTGCCATCCTTGCGTGCCACGTCCGTGTGGTGCTGCCAGGCACCGACCCATTCGGTGCGCACGACGTGGCCGGCCGAGCCGCCGCGGCCATCGAGTCTTGGCTCCAGGTCCAGCCCCAGCCAGACTTGCGCCTGGCGCGCGCGCAGGCTGCTATGCGAACGCACGAGGCCGTAGTCGGCACCAAGTGTCCAGCCCGGCATGGGGCTCCATTCCATCGTGCCCAGGGCCTTGCCGATCAGGCCCCCACCGGTAGGCACGGCACCGCCGCCACCGGCCCCCGCGCTCAGACGCACGCCGAGGCGCCATGAGGGCAGGGCCGAGGCCAACGGGTCAACGCTGAACGCGCTGGTGCCCAAAATCTCCATGTAGCCGGCGGCATCGCCCTTCGCGGCGGCTGCGGCCTCCATGCCCCAGGTGAAACCGTTGATGCCGGAGCGGCGCTCGGCGCGTGCGCCGACCAGGCCGACGCGTCGCCCGCTGCCGTCGTCCAGGCGGTAGGAGGAGGCGGTGAGCTCCATGCGATCGAAGCCGAGCCCGCCGGACAGCGACATCGACTCGTTCGCAATCGCGCCGGAGCCGCTCAGGTGCACGAACTCCTGGCGCCAGCCCAGAGTCAGTCCGATCTGGTTGCTGTGGATGTTGCCACTCGGAAATCGGATCGACGACCATGACAGGCCGAGTTGAAAGGTCGCACCGATGTCTTGCAGCAGCGTCACGGCGGGGCGCAGCATCAGACCGCTTCCTACCGGCGCGGCCGCACCGCCGCCGCCACCCGCATAGAGGCCGGTAGCGAGCGAAAGCCCTTTGCCTAAACCCCAGCGTCGCTGAAGTTCGATGCCACCGACGAAGAAGCCGCCACGCCGCCCGGTGGCGGCGCCGTAGACACCCGGGCCGACACCCCAGTCGCTGCCGATGTCGAACAGAAGCGAGCCACCGACGAGGCCCATTCGCTCGCCTTGCGGAAGACGCACGCGCTCGAAGCTCATCATGCCCGCGGTCGGCAGCGACTCGGCATGCACGTCTTGCGCATGCGCGATCGGCGTCAGCAGCACGAACGCGGTGGCGATCGGTATGAAGCGAAGTGGGTGCGGGGACGTCACGGGAAGACGGGACAAAAGGCTGGCATTGGACCATGCCTGGGCCTATTCAATGAATAGTCTGTATAAATCACAAAATACAAATGAATAGCTTAGTATTAACCCGCGAATTCAGTTCCAAACCCATCTACTTTGAAGGAAGTCCCATGTCCCTGATCAACACCCAAGTCAAACCTTTCTCTGCGACGGCCTACCAAAACGGCAAGTTCATCCC
>JANYBE010000196.1 GCA_025360945.1 Rhizobacter sp.
CGTCATTCGCCTCCTGCAAGGTGGCCTCGAAGGCCTCGATCAGCTTGTGCGGCAGTTCGCGGATGAAACCTACCGTGTCGCAAAGCGACGCCGATCGCGTCGAGCCTTCCACGAAGAGCTGGCGCGTCGTTGTGTCCAACGTCGCGAACAGCTGATCCGCCGTGTAAGCGCGGGCGTTGACCAGCGCATTGAACAACGTCGACTTGCCCGCGTTGGTGTAGCCCACCAGCGAAACCCGAAAGGTCTGGTTACGCTCGCGCGAACGGCGCTGCGTGCTGCGCTGCTTTTTGACACGTTCGAGTTGCTTCTTCACGCCCTTAATGCGCTCGGCGATCATGCGCCGGTCGAGCTCGATCTGCGCCTCGCCAGGACCACCGCGCATGCCGATGCCGCCGCTCTGGCGCTCCAGGTGGCTCCAGCGCCGCACTAGGCGCGTCGAGAGGTATTGCAAGCGCGCGAGATCGACCTGCAGCTTGCCCTCATGGCTTTGGGCGCGCTCGCCGAAGATCTCCAGGATCAGCATCGTGCGGTCGGCCACGGCCACCCCGAGATGTTGCTCCAGGTTGCGCTGCTGCGCGGGCGACAAGGCCTGGTCGAACAGTACCGCGTCGGCCTGATACGTCAGCACCATGGCCTTGATCTCGTCGGCTTTGCCCGAACCAACGAACAGCGCCGCATCGGGCGCCTTGCGTTTCGCGACGATGCGCGCCACGGCGAGGTCACCGGCCGATTCGGCGAGCAAAGCGAGTTCGTCCAGGCTGGCGTCGAATGCTTTGCCGCGGCCGAAATCCACGCCCACCAGGATCGCCCGCGCGGGCGTGGCCAATCCGTTCGGGGCGGTCGTGTCCGCGGAACTCAAGGGGTGGGGGGCTGCGTCAAGCTCACGCCGCCGGATCGTTCGGCTCGGCGGCGTGGAAGTTCACGGCGCGGCCCGGGACGACGGTCGAAATCGCGTGCTTGTAGACCATCTGCGTCACCGTATTGCGAAGCAGCACCACATACTGGTCGAAGGACTCGATGTGGCCTTGCAGCTTGATCCCGTTGACGAGATAGATCGAGACCGGAACGTGCTCCTTGCGCAGCAGGTTCAGGAACGGGTCTTGTAGGAGTTGCCCTTTGTTGCTCACGTGTTAGCTCCGTGATGAAAGTTCAGAAGAGATCACATTAACACAGGGTCACGCGCGCAATCGAGGATTACGCCAATACCCTGACTGGCCCCGGATTTAAACCCGGGCGAAGCGCGACCGCAGTTGTGCAGCGAAGGCCCGAAAATGAGTCACCCACTCTGCACAATTTCATAGGTGCTTCGATGCGGCGACTCAGCTCTTGTCGTCGAAGGGGTTCTTCGACGAACGCAGCTCGATGCGCATCGGAGTGCCGGTGAGCTTGAAATGTTCCCGGAAGCGTCCTTCGAGAAAACGCTTGTACGAGTCGGTGATGTGGTCCAGCGAGTTACCGTGGATGACAATCAGCGGTGGATTCATGCCGCCTTGGTGCGCATAGCGCAGTTTCGGGCGGAACGCACCGGCGCGTTTGGGCGCCTGGTGCTCGACGGCGTCCTGCAGCAACCGGGTCAGCACCGGCGTCGACATCTTGCGCGTCGCCGAGGCATGCGCATCCGCAATCGCCTTCCAGACCGGCCCCAGGCCCTGGCGCTTGATCGCCGAGATGTGCAGCACCGGTGCGAACTTCAGAAACGCCAGGCGTTGCTCGATCGAGCGTTGCAGCGTCTGCTTCTGGTAGTCGTCGACGGCGTCCCACTTGTTCACGGCCACCGCCACGGCGCGGCCGCTCTCGAGAATGTAGCCGGCGATGTGCGCGTCCTGGTCGGTGACACCCTGGGTCGCGTCGAGCAGCAGTAATACGACGTTGGCGTCGGCGATCGCCTGCAAGGTCTTCACGACCGAGAACTTCTCGATCGCCTCGAAGACCTTGCCACGGCGCCTCAGGCCCGCCGTGTCGATCAGTTCAAACTTCTGGCCGTTGCGCTCGAACGGCACCGTGATCGCATCGCGCGTCGTGCCGGGCTGGTCGAATGCGACCATGCGCTCTTCGCCCAGCCAGGTGTTGATCAGCGTCGACTTGCCAACGTTGGGGCGCCCCGCCACTGCCAGGCGGATCGGACCGCCGTCGACCGGCTGCTCGTCCTCTTCGTCGTCGAACTCGAAGTGCGCGAGCGCGGCGTCGGTCAGGCTGCGGATGCCCTGCCCATGCGCGGCCGAAATCGGGTGCGGGTCACCCAATCCGAGCTCGAAGAACTCGGCCAGCAGCGGCGACTCCTGCATGCCCTCGGCCTTGTTGACCGCGAGGATGACCTTCTTGCCCACGGTGCGCAGGTAGCGCGCGATGTCATGGTCCTGCCCCGACACACCCGAGCGCACGTCGACGACGAAGATCACCGCGTCGGCTTCGGCCACGGCCTGGCGGGTCTGCTTGGCCATCTCCTTGACGATGCCGGTCGTACTGTCGGGCTCGAAGCCGCCGGTGTCGACGACGATAAACTGGCGTTCGCCACTGCGTCCGTCGCCGTAGTGGCGGTCGCGCGTGAGGCCGGAGAAGTCGGCCACGATTGCGTGGCGGCTCTTCGTCATCCGGTTGAACAGCGTGGACTTGCCCACGTTCGGGCGACCCACGACGGCGATCACGGGTTTCATGCTGCAATCACTTGGGGCGGAAGGCGAAGAGCCCGCCGTTGCGCGTCACGACAAGCATCACTGTGCCCGACACCGCCGGTTGCGAAACAATAGCGCTGCCATCGGTCGTCAGGCGCAACAGCGCTTCGCCGCTGTCGCGCGCGAAGAAGTGCAGCATGCCCTCGCCGTCGCCAAATACCACCGTCTTGCCCGTGCTCAGTGGCGCGCCCAGGTTACGGTACAGCAGCTTGTCGGAGGTCCACGCGACCTCGCCGTTGCTCTTCCACGCGGTGATGCGGTCCGAGGCGTCGGCCGCGAACACGAAGTCGGCGTCGGCCGCGACCGCATCGGTGCCGCCGATGTTCTTGCTCCATGTCGTCGTGCCCCTCTGGGCGTCCACGCAACCGACCGCGGCCTGGAACGAACGCGCACAGACGGTATCGCCGACTCGCACCGACGGGCCGACCAGATCGGCGAGGCGCTCGATCTCGTTTGCGCCGCGCGGCGAACCGATCGTCGCCTCCCAGCGGATCTGACCGCGCAGCGGGTCGACGCCCGCCATGCGCGGGCCCTGGCCGACGATCAGCGTGTCCTTGAACGCACTCAGCACACCCGATTGCGCCAGCGTGAGCGGGTCGCCAGGCCGCTGCATGATCCAGAGCTTGCGGCCATCGATCGCGTCGAAGGCTTGCACTGCGCGGTCCACGCCAACCACGAACACGCGTTCGCCGGCGACCAGCGGCGCCGTGGTGACGCGCACGCCCAGCGGCTTGCGCCACTTGACCAAGCCCTGGTCGAAGACCACGAGCTCGCCCTCGCGTGTCGCGACCGCGGCGAAGCGGCCATCGCTTCCGACGCCGGCGCTGAGCTTGGCACCGGCATTGCCGCGCCAGACCTCGCGGCCCGATTCGGCATCCACTGCCAGCACCGTGCCATCGTTGCCGGCGACCACGAACATGCTCCTGACCACCGTCACCGCGAGCGGGAACTGCACGCCCTCGATGCGCTGGTTCCACGCCGGCGCGCCAGCTATCTTCGGCGTCAGCGCCTGCAGCGGCTCGGGCTTGGGCTTGCTGCTGCTGGCGCATCCGGCCACGAAGGCGACCGCCGCCAGCGCCGCGAGCAGCAGCGAAATCCGGCCAACCCACGGCTTCATCATCGCGCCGCCTCCGCCTTGGCTGCCGCCGGTGCGGCGCCGAGCGCCGTCAGCTTGGCGTCGATCAGGCGGCGGTACTCGACCTTCGCGTCCATCGCCGTCCAGGCCTTGGTGTAGGCGGCCTTGGCGTCCTCGGGTTTGCCTTGCGCCAGCAGCACATCGCCGCGGCGGTCATTGACCAGCGCGCCAAATTCGGTCGCTCCATCATTCAGCTTGATGCCATCGAGCCGCTTCAGCGCCTCGTCGTATTTTTTCTGATCGAGCAATACGCCGGCCGCACGCAGTCGTGCGATGGCCTGGTATTCGGCCTCGGTCGCGTTGGCCTCGACCCAACCGAGCGTGGCCAGCGCATCATCGGCCTTTCCCTTTTCGAACTGGAGCTTCGCGGTCAGCATGCCACCCTGCTCGGCAAAGGCAGTGCCGGGAAAACGACTCTTCAGATCGGCAAAGACGCGCGCCGCCTGATCGACGTCACCGCCCTGCGCGGCCTTGTCGAGCTGGTCGTACATCGCGCCGGCCTTCGCGCCCTGATCGCGTTGCCAGTAGTTCCAGCCATTCCAGGCCGCGAAGCTGCCCAGAATCGCAACCAACAGCCAGGTGATAAGGTTGCCGTACTTGTTCCAGAAAGCTTTCAGCTGGTCGAGCTGTTCCTGTTCTTCGAGATCGAGATTGGTGGCCATTGACGAGTGATTTCCGGTTCGGTGAGTGCGGGATTATGCGTTGCGCAGATCAGCCGCCCACACGGCAGCCTGTGCCAGCGGCAGGCTGCGTTGGGCCGCGCCGGCGTCACGCAGTGACTTGAGGGCGACCTCGCCGCGCGCGAGTTCGTCGGCCCCGAAGATCAGGGCAAAGCGGGCACCGCTCGCGTCGGCGCGTTTGAACTGTGACTTGATGCTGCCCCAGCCCGTCGCACTGGCGCCGTGCATCTGCACCGACAGCCCGGCGCCCCGTAGCGTCTCACAGGTGACCATCGCGGTGGTCAGGGAGTCAGCGCCGGTGACGATCGCGAACACATTGGGCGCCACGGCCGGCACCGCTGCCCCGACCGCCTCGAGCAGCAACAGCATGCGCTCGATGCCCATGCCCCAGCCGACCGCCGGTGTCGGCTTGCCGCCGAGCTGTTCGAACAGGCCGTCGTAGCGGCCACCGCCGCACACCGTCCCCTGAGAGCCGAGCTTATCGGTGATCCACTCGAACACGGTCAGGTTGTAGTAGTCCATGCCGCGCACCAGGCGCGGATTGATTCGGTACGCGAGTCCGGCCGCGTCGAGCACGGTCCGCACTGCGTTCAGGTGCGCCAGCGACGCCTCGCCGAGGAAGTCCATTAGCTTCGGTGCGGCATCGACCATCGACCGCATGGCCGGGTTCTTGGTATCGAGGATGCGCAGCGGGTTGCTGTGCAGGCGCCGTTTCGCGTCGTCGTCGAGCACATCGCCGTGGGCCTCGAAGTGCGCGATCAGCGCAGCGCGGTGCGCCATGCGTTCGGCAGGCTCGCCGAGGCTGTTGAGTTCGAGCCAGACATCGTTGTCGCCGAGTCCGAGGTCGCGCAGCAGCGCACGGCACATCAGAATCTGCTCGGCATCGACGTCCGGGCCGGCGAAGCCCAGCGCCTCGACGTCGATCTGATGAAACTGTCGATAGCGGCCCTTCTGCGGACGCTCGTGGCGAAACAGCGAGACGTTCGACCAGACCCGCAGCGGGCCGTTGTACAGCGCGTTGTGCTCGACCATCGCGCGCACGATGCCGGCCGTGGCTTCGGGGCGCAGCGTGAGCTTGTCGCCGTTCATCGAGTCCTCGAAGGAGTACATCTCCTTCTCGACGATGTCGGTGACCTCGCCCAGGCCACGCACGAACAGCGCGGTCGGCTCGACCATCGGCGTGCGCACGTTGAGGTAGCCGTAGCGTGCCATCAGCGCGCGCACCTTGTCCTCGAACCACTCCCAGCGCGTCGACTCGGCCGGCAGGATGTCGTTCATGCCCTTCACGGCTTGGAGGGCTTCGAGCTTGCGGGATTTGAATTCAGTCATACATCTGTCTCGGTCGAATGCGGCCAACGCTGCCTACGGTGAAGGCAGCTCCGGTGGATGCGCAGGCCGTCAGGCGTGCGCGGTCGGATGCTCTGCGGTGGTCGCGCCGAAGCGCTTGTCGATATAGCGCTCGACCAGCGCGTGGAACTCGGCGGCGATGTTGTCGCCGCGCAGCGTCAGAGCCTTCTCGCCGTTGATGAACACCGGTGCGGCGGGAGCCTCGCCGGTGCCCGGCAGGCTGATGCCGATGTCGGCATGCTTGCTCTCGCCCGGGCCGTTGACGATGCAGCCCATCACCGCGACCTTCATCTTCTCGACGCCTGGGTATCGCAGCTTCCATACCGGCATCTGCGCGCGCAGGAAGTCGTCGATCTGCTTGGCAAGCTCTTGGAAGGTCGTGCTGGTTGTGCGGCCGCAACCCGGACACGCTGTCACACTCGGGTTGAACGAGCGCAGGCCGAGCGATTGCAGGATCTCAAGCGCCACGACCACCTCTTGCGTGCGTGCCTCACCAGGCTGCGGCGTGAGCGAGACGCGAATCGTGTCGCCGATGCCCTCTTGCAGCAGCACGCCCAAGGCAGCGGTTGACGCGACCGTGCCCTTGGTGCCCATCCCGGCCTCGGTGAGGCCGAGGTGCAGCGCGTAGTCGCAACGTTTGGCGAGCGCGCGGTACACACTGATCAGATCCTGAACCCCGGACATCTTGCACGACAGGATGATCTGGTCGCCGCGCAGGCCGATCGCTTCGGCGCGGCGAGCCGACTGGATCGCCGACGTGAGGATCGCGCGGTACATGATCTGCTGAGGCTCGAACGGTTCGGCCAGCTTGGCGTTCGCGTCCATCATCCCGGTCAGCAATTCCTGATCAAGGCTGCCCCAATTGACGCCGATGCGAACTGCCTTGTCGTACTTCGCGGCGACCTCGACCATCTGCGCGAACTGCTTGTCGTGCTTGTCGCCCTTGCCCACATTGCCGGGATTGATGCGGTACTTGCTGAGCGCCTTGGCGCAGGCCGGGTGATCGCTCAGCAGGCGGTGGCCGTTGTAGTGGAAGTCGCCGATCAGCGGCACGGCAATGCCCATGCGATCGAGCTGGTCGCGGATGTAGGGCACGGCCGCCGCGGCCTCGGGCGTGTTGACGGTGATGCGCACCATTTCCGAACCCGCGACGCTGAGCTCTTTGACCTGGATCGCGGTGCCGATCGCATCCACCGTATCGGTGTTGGTCATCGCCTGCACGCGCACCGGCGCGCCCCCACCGACCGTGACCACACGCGAACCCCACACTACCTTCGCCTGGCGCGTGCGATGCGGTGCGGGTACCGCCGGCTCGATGAAATCGTCGAGCGCAATCGGGGTTTGGGGCAGGTCGTTCATGGGGTCGCTATTTGAGTTCGAGCTTGGCCATGTTGTCGCGGGTGAAGGGCGCGAGCTCGAGCGGCTCGCCGCGAAAAACCACCTGCGTCGCGTTGGCGTTGCCGATTTTCACCTTGAACGGCATCGCCCCGTCGAGCCCCACGCTTTCTCCAGGCTGCACCAGCCGCGAAATCAGCGGCTTGCCATGCGCATCGATCACCTCGACCCACGAGGCCTCGCTCGGCAACAGCTGCAGCACGCCGCTTGCGTTGATGACTGGGGCCGTGGCCGCAGCCTCGACCACGGGAGGCGGCATCAGGTCAGTCGCCATTGCGGCAGATCCGGCCGTCTCAGGCGCAGACGCCGCCGACGCCGGGTTCGTGATGATCGTCTCGGTCACGGGCGCAGGCGCGGACGCGGACTCGCCACCGGTAGCGCGCGAGAACACATGCTTGGCCAGCGGCGCCCAGCCGGGTGGTAGCAGATAAATCACGGCCGCCGCGACCACGAGCAATCCTGCCAGCACCAATGCGGGTGTCGTCACATTCGCCCATTCCTTGGGCACCAGTCGGCCGGGGCGTTCGTGGAACGGCATGTTCAGGCCTTCGGAGACCTGTTCGAGTCGATGCCCACGCAAGGGTGGCATCAGTGCGAGGATGGGCGCGGCCTCGATCTTCAGTGCACGGCAGACCGTTTGAGCGAGCGCGCGCGTGAAGGTTGCGTCGGGTAGCTGATCGAATTGATCGGATTCGAGCAACTCTAGCTTGCGCGGCACGACCTTGATCGCGGCGGCAAGCGCAGCGATGTGCAGCCCCTGCGCCTGGCGTGCCTGGCGCAGCAGGCCTCCGGCCGTGGTCGGGCGTGGCGGCACTGCAGTCGCGGATTCGGGCGTCGCGTCGCTCATTCGAACTGCCCCCGGCTGAACAGCCCGGCCTCCTGCGAATCAGGAAAGCGCCGGCTCAATTGCTCGCCCAGCTCCTGCGCCCCGCTGCGATTGCCCAGGCGCTGCTCGATTCGCGCTGCCAGCCACAGTGTCTGCGCACCCTGCAGCGCCGGCACACCGTTCACGCGGCGGATGTAGAAGCGTGCGCGCTCGTAGTCGCCACGTCGATAGAGCACCTCGGACAGGTTCACCGAAATCGACGGGTTACTCGGCTCGATCTCGTAGGCGCGCACCAGCGCCACCTCGGACTCGGCGAGCTGCCCGGCAAACGCCTGGCAGACACCCTTGGTCAGCAGCGTGCGCGCCGAATCGCGGTAGCGCGGCATGGCGAGCGCCTGATCGAACAGCGCGTTCGCCTCGGGGTAGCGCTTTCTCTGGCAAAGGAAGTAGCCGAAGTTCTGCATCGAATCGGCATCCTGCGGAGCAAGCTGCAACGCGCGGCGAAAGCTCTCTTCGGCAAGCTTCTCGTCGCCAAGGTTGGCGTAGATCAGCCCGCGCATGTTGTGGGCCTCGGCCAGCGTCGGGTCGGCAACGATTGCAAGTTTGACCTGGTCGAGCGCGACCGTCATCTGGCCGCGGCCATAGTAGCCGGCGGCAAGCTCCATGCGCACATGGGCACGCTTGCTGCCGTCTGACTCGTCGGACGCAGTGACGAGATCCTTGCTGTCGATCACGGGCTCCTTGCCAGGGCTTCTCGCAGCACAACCCGCAAGCGTCGTGGCCAACATCATCGTCGCTGCCAAGTGGCACCACCGCGTCTGGCTCATGCATTGGTCTCCTGTCGGCCGGCGCGGATCGCCTGGGCCGTCGTCGAATCGCTGCGGTGCAGCCGCACCGGTGCGCGCGTCATGCGCGTCTTGGCGTTGGTCCGGTCTTGTACCTCACCCGCGAGCTGGCCACAGGCCGCATCGATGTCGTCGCCGCGCGTCTTTCGCACCGTGGCGACCAGGCCGCCATCCTGCAGCACCCGCAGGAACGCGTTGACGCGAGCCTCTGGCGAGCGCTTCAGACCAGACTCGGGGAACGGGTTGAACGGGATCAGGTTGAACTTGCACGACACCCCCGAGTTGGCCACCAGCGCGAGCAGTTCGCGCGCCTGGGCGTCTCTGTCGTTGACGCCGTCGAGCATGCAGTACTCGAAGGTGATGAAGTCGCGCGGCGCCTTGTCGAGGTAGTGATTGCAGCTGGCCAACAACTCGGCCAGTGGGTACTTGCGATTCAGCGGCACGAGGTCATCGCGCAGCGCGTCGGTCGGTGCGTGCAGCGAAACTGCGAGCGCCACCGGGCAATCGTCGCGCAGCCGTTCGATCATCGGCACGACGCCTGAAGTCGAGACCGTCACGCGACGGCGCGAGAGCCCGTAGCCATGGTCGTCGAGCATCATGCGCAGTGCCGGCACGAGTGCGCTGTAGTTCTGCAGCGGTTCGCCCATGCCCATCATGACGACGTTGCTGATGGCACGCTGCCCCTCAGGAAGGTTCAGGCGCTTGCGCAGATGGTGCTCAGCGAACCAGAGTTGAGCGATGATCTCGCCGGTGGTCAGGTTGCGACTGAAGCCCTGGTGTCCGGTGGAGCAAAATCGGCAGCCGACCGCACAGCCGGCCTGCGAGGATACACACAGCGTGCCGCGATCAGTCTCGGGGATGAAGACGGTCTCGACCGCGTTGCCCGCACCGACATCGAACAGCCACTTGATCGTGCCGTCGCTCGAGGCCTGTTCGCTGACGACCGGCATCGCGCTGATGACCGCCTTGCCGACGAGCTTGTCGCGCAGCGACCTGGCCAGGTCCGACATCTGCTCGAAGTCGGACGCGCCCCTATGATGAATCCAGCGGAACAGCTGGGTTGCGCGAAAGCGCTTCTCCCCGAGCTGCTCGCAGAAGGCAGCCAGCGCGTCGCGATCGAACTCCAGCAGGTTGGTCATCAGTCCTTGAACGTCAGCGGCTGTAGACGTTCATTCCGGGAAAAAAGAACGAGATCTCAACGGCCGCCGTCTCGGCAGCGTCCGAACCGTGCACTGCATTCGCGTCGATGCTGTCGGCGAAGTCGGCGCGGATCGTGCCCTTCTCGGCCTTCTTCGGATCGGTGGCACCCATAAGGTCGCGGTTCTTCAGGATCGCGCCTTCGCCTTCGAGCGCCTGGATCATCACCGGGCCCGAGATCATGAAATCGACCAGGTCCTTGAAGAACGGACGCGCCTTGTGCACCGCATAGAAGGCTTCGGCCTCGCCACGCGACAGGTGCGCCATCCTGGCAGCAACGACCTTCAGACCGGCACCCTCAAAACGGGCGTAGATCTTACCGATCACGTTCTTCGCGACGGCGTCGGGTTTGATGATCGAAAGCGTGCGTTCGATGGCCATGTTTTTCTCTCCTGAATCAGATACTGGGCAAAGCCTTGGATTGTAGCTTGCGCACGTGGCCCGACGATGAACGCGACCCGCAGCGCGCCGCGGTCAGCGGCCCTTACGGCCACCCCCGCCGCCGCCGCCGTATCCGCCACCACCACCACCGCCGCCGCCGCCACCGAAGCCACCGCCACCGCCGCGATTGCCGCCGCGGTTTCCCCCGCCTCCGCCTCCACCGCCGCGGTTCTTGCGATGGAAGGCATCTGCACCGAACACGCCAAGGGAGGTCTGCAACGGATCGGGTTGCTTGGGCCCGCCGGCACCAGGGCCGCGTTTTGGATTCGCCGGAGTTGGCGCGCTACCACCGGCACCGAAG
>JANYBE010000673.1 GCA_025360945.1 Rhizobacter sp.
CACCGAAACCTGGCGCAACCTGATGCTGGCGCGCGAGAACATCGTCGTGTTCCGCTCGCTGCTCGGCATCTCGTGGATGTGGTTCTTCGGCGCTGCATTCCTGTCGCTGTTCCCGGCCTTCGCGAAAGACGTACTGCACGGCGACGAGCGGGTCGCGTCGCTGCTGCTGGTGGTGTTCTCGATCGGCATCGGCACCGGTTCACTGCTGTGCGAGATGCTCTCCAAACGGCATGTCGAGATCGGCCTCGTGCCGCTGGGTGCGATCGGCATGAGCGTGTTTGCGATCGACCTGTACTTCGCCTCGCGCGGCTTGGTCCCTTCCAACGGGTACACGCTTGGCGCGTTCGTCACGGCGTCGCCGCACTGGCGCGTGATGGCCGACCTGGCGTTGCTGTCGCTGTCCGCCGGCCTGTACAGCGTGCCGATGTACGCGCTTATCCAGATGCGCTCGCAGCCTAGCCACCGTGCGCGCATCATCGCGACCAACAACATCCTGAACGCGCTGTTCATGATCGTCAGCTCGATCGGCGTCGGGGCACTGCTCGCTACGCATTTCACAATCCCACAGGTGTTCCTGATCGTCGGGTTGCTGAACGCTGCGGTCGCGTTCTACATCTTCATGCTGGTGCCGGAATACCTATTGCGCTTCGTCGCGTTCGTCGTCACGCGTTTCGTCTACCGCTTCAAGGTGCGCGGCGACGAGCACATCCCGACCGAGGGCGCGGCGATCCTGGTGTGCAACCACGTCAGCTTCGTCGACCCGGTGCTGCTGATGGCAGCGAGCCCGCGGCCGATCCGCTTCATCATGGATCACAAGATCTTCGCGACGCCGGTGCTGGGCGGGTTCTTCAGGCTCGCCAAGGCGATCCCGATCGCGCCGCAGCGCGAAGACCCGGCCGCCTACGAGCAGGCCTTCGCGAAGGCGCGCGAAGTGCTGAACGACGGCGACCTGCTGTGCATCTTCCCCGAAGGCGCGCTGACGCGGGACGGCGAACTCGCCGAGTTCAAGGGCGGCGTGATGAAGCTGCTCGAAACCAACCCGGTGCCGGTCGTGCCACTGGCGCTGCAAAACCTCTGGGGCTCGTTCTTCTCGCGCAAGGACGGCGATGCGATGAGCAAACCGTTCCGGCGCGGCTGGTTCAGCAGCGTCGGGCTGGTGGCCGGCGATGCGCTGCCGCCGACGGTCGTGACGCCGGCATCGCTGCGCGAGTGCGTCGCGGGATTGCTCGCGTCCTGACGGAAGCCTCGCACATGGGTTTGCATTTAAGCCGCGCCGCTGTCGCGCGCATCGTTCCGTTCGCGGTGTTCATGGTCTTGCTGGTCGCGCGCGGTGCGCTACCGACGGACGGTTCCGCCGGCGTCGACCCGCGCTGGGTCTACGCCGCGGCCGTGCCGATCGTTGGTGCGTTGCTCGTGTGGTTCTGGCGCGAGTACGGCGAGCTGGTGCGGCAGACCTTGCCGAGCGCCGGCGAAGCCGCGCTCGGCGCCGGCGTCGGCGTGCTCGTGTTCGGCCTGTGGATTCATCTCGACGCGGCGTGGATGCACGTCGGCGAGCCGAGCGCGAGCTTCGTGCCAACCGATGCGACCGGCGAGTTGATCTGGCCACTGGTTGCGCTGCGCTGGATCGGCGCGTCGCTGCTGGTGCCGGTGATGGAAGAGCTGTTCTGGCGCTCGTTCGTGATGCGCTGGGTGCAGAGCCCGCGCTTCGAAGCGGTCGTGCCCCAGCACGTCGGCCCGAAGGCGATCGTGCTGTCGACCTTCGTCTTCATGCTCGCGCACACGCTGTGGCTCGCCGCTGTCATCGCCGGTCTTGCGTATGCGTGGCTCTATGTGCGCACCGGCAAGCTCTGGGTGCCGATCATCGCCCACGCGGTGACCAACGGCGTGCTCGGCGTCTGGGTGGTGCAGACGCAGCGGTGGACGTTCTGGTGACGCGCTAGACGCCGCGGCCGCGGTCCTCGCGGAAGCGCTGCACGAAGGCTTTGAATGTGCCTGCATCCAGCGCCTCGCGCACCTCGCGCATCAGGTTCACGTAGTAGTGCAGGTTGTGGATGCTCGCGAGCATCGGGCCGAGCATCTCGCCGCAGCGATCCAGGTGGTGCAGGTAGGCGCGCGAGAAGCCGCCACCGAAGGGCGCTGCGCCCTTGCAGGTATGGCAGCTGCACGTGGCATCGAGCGGTCGTTCGTCGGTCTTGTGGCGTGCGTTGCGGATCTTCAGATCGCCGAAGCGCGTGAACAGATGACCGTTGCGCGCATTGCGCGTCGGCATCACGCAGTCGAACATGTCGACGCCGGCGCCGACAGCCTCGACGAGGTCCTCGGGCGTGCCCACGCCCATCAGGTAGCGCGGCTTGTTCGCCGGCAGCCGGTGCGGCGTGTGCGCGACGATGCGCTGCATCAGCTCCTTCGGCTCGCCCACGCTCACGCCGCCGATCGCGTAACCGGGCAGGTCGAGCTCGACGAGCGCGGCGATCGACTCCTCGCGCTGGCCCTCGAACATGCCACCCTGCACGATGCCGAACAGTGCGTTCGGGTTCTCCAGCCGGGTGAACTCGGTCAGGCAGCGCCGCGCCCAGCGCAGGCTCAGCTCCATCGAGACACGCGCCTCGCGTTCGGTCGTGACGCGGCCCTTGGTCTCGAAGGGCGTGCACTCGTCGAACTGCATCACGATGTCGCTGTTGAGGACGCGCTGGACCTGCATGCTCACCTCGGGGGTCAGAAAGAGCTTGTCGCCGTTGACCGGCGACGCGAACTTCACACCCTCTTCGCTGATCTTGCGCATCTCGCCGAGCGACCAGACCTGGAAGCCGCCGCTGTCGGTGAGGATGGGTTTGGTCCACGTCTCGAAGCGATGCAGCCCACCGAACTGCGCGAGTACCTCAAGCCCGGGGCGCAGCCACAGGTGGAAGGTGTTGCCGAGGATGATCTGCGCACCCATCGCCTCGAGCGATGACGGCATCACGCCCTTCACCGTGCCGTAGGTGCCGACCGGCATGAAGACCGGCGTCTCGACAACGCCGTGGTTGAGCGTGAGGCGGCCGCGGCGCGCATGGCCGTCGGTCTTGAGCAAGTCGAACTTCAGCATGGGCGGAATTGTCGCAGGCACGCGCATCCGCCCCGCCGCCGGCCGATGCAAGAATCGATGCCGCGCGTGCCGCCCCGGACGCGATGACCTGTCGTTTCTCACTTCGGGTGAAGACACAGGGCTGCGAGCGCGAGGCAGGCGTACTTGAATTGATGGCGTTTCGAACGGATGGCGGTCATGGTGGGTTGCTCCGATGTGGGGAGTTGATTTGCGTGATACGGGCCGCAAAAGCGGCGCGTCGGGACACGCAAGCAAAGGTATCGGTGGCGTTGTCGCGCCCCCATCGGCCGTTCGGTGCAGGCCTACGAATCCCGCGTGACAAACGCCACGCCGCGGCCGTGCACGCGTTGACGGGCGCTTCAGGCCGCAGCAGCCTGTCGCTGCAACAGCATCGCGTCGCCGTAGCTGAAGAAGCGGTAGCGCTGTGCGATCGCGTGCGCGTACAGCGCACGCACCCGGTCGAAGCCGGCAAACGCACTGACCAGCATCGTCAGCGTGCTCTTCGGCAAATGGAAATTGGTGACCAGCGCATCGACGACGCGGAACGCGAAGCCCGGCGTAATGAAGATGTCGGTGTCGCGGCTGCCGGCTTGCAGCGTGCCGCCCAGCGCGGCCGATTCGAGCGCGCGCAACGTAGTCGTCCCGACCGCGACGATGCGCCCGCCGTTCGCCCGCGTGCGTGCGATCGCCTGCACGGTCGCCTCGGGCACGTCGAACCATTCGCTGTGCATGCGGTGTTCGGCCAACGTCTCGGTGCGCACCGGCTGGAAGGTGCCGGCGCCGACGTGCAGCGTGACGTTCGCGGTGGCGACGCCGCGCGCCGCGAGTGCGGCAAGCAAGGGCGCGTCGAAATGCAATGCCGCCGTCGGCGCGGCCACAGCGCCGGGGCGCGCGGCGAACACAGTCTGGTAGCGGCGCTCGTCGTCCGTCGTGTCTGCATGCGTGATGTACGGCGGCAGAGGTACGTGACCATGGCGCTCGAGCAAGGCCAGTGGTTCGCCGTCGAAGCGCAGGTGAAACAGCGAGTCTTCGGGGCCGGCGCGGCCCAGGACCCAGGCGTCGAAGGCGTCGGCAAAGCGCACCCGGCTGCCCGGCTTGGGCGACTTGCTCGCGCGCAGATGGACCAGCACCTCGTGCTGGGTCAACACTCGCTCGACCAGCGCCTCGACGCTGCCGCCGGTGGCCTTCAGGCCCAGCAACCGGGCCTTGATGACACGCGTGTCGTTGAACACCAGCAGGTCGCCGGGTTCGAGCAGGCCGGGCAACTCGCGGAAGATGCGGTCCACCGCGACGTCGCTGCGGCCATCGAGCAGCCGCGAGGCGCTGCGTTCGGGCGCCGGGTGTTGCGCGATGAGTTCAGGGGGCAGGGCGAAATCGAAATCACCCAAGGTGAAAGTGCGTGGCATGAAAGGCTGTACCGGCCTGTGATCGAGGCCGCATTGTTCCATGGCGGTTTGACCGCGACGAGAATCCTCTTATGGTCGATCCGGATCAACGCCTCAACGCCCCCGTCAAATCCGCTGCGCAGCGGGCCCTCGACAAGCTCGGGCTGCGGCGCCCCATCGACCTCGCGTTGCACCTGCCGATGCGCTACGAAGACGAGACCCGACTCACGGCGATAGGCGCGCTGCGCGACGGGATGACAGCGCAAGTCGAGGGCGTGGTGACCGATAGCGAGGTGCAGATCCGCGGTCGGCGCCAGCTCGTTGTGCGAATGCACGACGGCAGCGACGATGTCGTGCTGCGCTTCCTGCACTTCTACCCGTCGCACCAGAAGGCGCTCGCCCCGGCCAAGCGCGTGCGCGTGCGCGGCGAAGCACGTGGGGGCTTCTTCGGGCTGGAGATGGTGCACCCGAGCTTCCGTGGCGTCGACGAGGGCGCGCCGTTGCCGACCTCGCTCACGCCCGTCTACCCGACCAGCGCACAGCTGCCGCAGGCGTATCTGCGCAAGGCGGTGGCCGCCGGGCTGGCGCGGGCCGACCTGTCGGAGTTGCTGCCGCCGCAGGCCGTGCCGGACGGCCTGATGAGCTTGCGCGATGCGTTGAACTTCCTGCACCACCCGCCGGCCGGCGCGGGCCTCTCCGCGATCGAGGACCGCAGCCACCCGGCGTGGCAGCGGCTCAAGTTCGAGGAGCTACTGGCGCAGCAGCTCTCGCAGTTGCAGGCCAAGCGCGAGCGCGAGCGGCAACGCGCGCCCCGCTTCGCGCTGGTCGCCGGCGGCCTGCAGGAGAAGCTGCTCGCGGCGCTGCCGTTCGCGCTCACCGGCGCCCAGCGCCGCGTCGTCGAGGAGATCGCGCGCGACCTGCAGCGCGAGGTGCCGATGCACCGACTGCTGCAAGGCGACGTCGGCTCCGGCAAGACGGTCGTGGCGGCGCTCGCGGCCACGATCGCGATCAACGCCGGCTGGCAATGCGCGCTGATGGCGCCGACCGAGATCCTCGCCGAGCAGCACTTGCGCAAGCTCGTCGGCTGGCTCGCGCCGCTGGGTCTGACGGTGGCGTGGCTGACCGGCAGCCGCAAGGGCAAGGCGCGCGAGAAGATGCTAGTGCAGGTCGCGTCGGGCGAGGCGATGCTGGTGGTCGGCACGCACGCGGTGATCCAAGATCAGGTGCAGTTCGCGAAGCTGGGCCTGGCGATCATCGACGAGCAGCACCGCTTCGGCGTGCAGCAGCGGCTCGCGTTGCGCGAGAAGCTCGCGAGAGCCGCGATCGAGCCTCACACGCTGATGATGAGCGCGACGCCCATTCCAAGAACGCTGGCGATGACGCTGTTCGCCGACCTGGACGTCAGCACGATCGACGAGCTGCCGCCGGGCCGCACGCCGGTTGTCACGAAGCTCTTCTCGGACGCCAAGCGCGACGCCGTGGTCGCGCGCATCCGAGACGCAGTGGCGCAGGGGCAGCAGGTGTACTGGGTCTGCCCGCTGATCGAGGAGTCCGAGACGCTCGATCTTCAGAACGCGACCGCGACGCACGAGCACCTGACGGCCGCGTTGCCCGGGCACAGTGTCGGCCTGTTGCACGGCCGCATGCGTGCGGCGGACAAGGCCGGGGTGATGGTCGAGTTCACGGCGGGGCGCATGAACGTGCTCGTCGCGACCACGGTGATCGAGGTCGGCGTCGATGTGCCGAACGCGTCGCTGATGGTGATCGAGCACGCCGAGCGGTTCGGCTTGTCGCAGCTGCACCAGCTGCGCGGTCGCGTCGGCCGCGGCGCGGTCGCGAGTGTGTGCGTGCTGCTGTACGGCACGCCGCTGTCGGATACCGGCAAGGCGCGTTTGAAGGCGATGCTAGCGAGCGCCGACGGCTTCGAGATCGCGCGGCGCGACCTGGAGATCCGTGGCCCGGGCGAGTTTCTGGGCGCACGCCAGTCTGGCGCCCCGCTGCTGCGCTTTGCCGACCTGGTGCTCGACGAAGCCCTCGTGCACCAGGCGCGCGCCGCGGCGACGCTGCTGCTCGAGCGCTACCCGCAGGTCGCGCTTGATCACGTCACGCGCTGGCTCGGCGGTCGGTCCGACTACCTAAAGGCGTGATGCCGGCGGCGCTGGGCTATCCTGTGGCGCCATGACGCTCACCGAACTCCGCTACATCGTCGCTGTTGCCCGCGAGAAGCACTTCGGCCGCGCGGCCGAGGCCTGCTTCGTCTCGCAGCCGACGCTGAGCGTGTCGATCAAGAAGCTCGAGGAAGAGCTCGACGTGAAGATTTTCGAGCGCGGCGCGAACGAGGTCAGCGTGACACCGCTTGGCGAAGAGATCGTGCGCCAGGCGCAGGCGGTGATCGAACAGGCCGCCGCGATCAAGGAGATCGCCAAGCGCGGCAAGGACCCGGTCTCCGGCCCGCTGCGCCTGGGCGTGATCTACACCATCGGCCCGTACCTGCTGCCTGACCTGGTGAAGCAGGCGATCGAGCACGTGCCGCAGATGCCGCTGATGCTGCAGGAGAACTTCACCGCCAAGCTGCTCGAGATGCTGCGCACCGGCGAGCTTGATTGCGCAATCATGGCCGAGCCGTTTCCTGATAACGGGCTGGCGGTCGCGCCGCTTTACGACGAACCCTTCATGGCCGCGGTGCCCAAGCTGCACCCGCTCGCCAAGCGCAAGAGCATCAGCACCGACGAGCTGAAGAGCGAGACCATGCTGCTGCTCGGCACCGGTCACTGCTTTCGCGACCACGTGCTCGAGGTCTGCCCCGAGTACGCGCGCTTCGCGAGTGCCGATGCCGAAGGCATCCGCAAGAGCTTCGAGGGCTCGTCGCTGGAGACGATCAAGTACATGGTCGCCTCGGGCATGGGCGTGACGGTGGTGCCGCAGCTCAGCGTGCCCAAGGACACGCAGCCGCACATCAGGTACATCCCGTTCACCAAGCCCGCACCGACGCGCCGCGTCGTGCTGGTTTGGCGGCGCACGTTCACGCGCTACGAGGCGATTGCAGCGCTGCGCAACGCGATCTACGCGTGCGAACTTCCGGGGGTGCAACGGCTGTCGTGATCAGGTTGCGGCACCGTGCTGCGTGCGCAGCACTTTCGAGGCCTCGACCATCGCGCGCAGTTTGCCGATCGCCGTTTCGCGTGGCAGGTACTTCATACCGCAGTCGGGCGCGAGGATTACGTTCTCGGGTTTGACGTAGGGCAAGGCGCGCTGGATGCGCTGCACGATGGTGTCTACCGACTCGACGTTTGGGTCGGCCAGGTCTATGCACCCGACCATCACGCGTTTGCCGTCGAGTGCCTGCAGCGCCGAACAATCCAGATGCGACTGCGCGGTCTCGATCAACACCTGCTTGCAGCTGCATTGCGCCAGCTCGGGCAGGAACGAGTAGCCGCTCGGCCGCTCGTGGATGATGGCCGCGTAGCCGAAGCAGATGTGCACGGCCGTCGTGCCGCTCACGCCTTCGAGCGCGCGGTTCACCGCCCGCAAGCCGTAAAGCCGCACCTTCTCGGGGCGCGCCTGCATGTAAGGTTCGTCGATCTGCACCACGTCGGCACCGGCGGCGAACAAATCCTTGACTTCTTCGTTGACGGCTGCGGCGTAGTCCATCGCGGCCTCTTCCTCGCTCGCGTAGAAATCGTTCTGCGCCTGCTGCAGCATCGTGAACGGGCCGGGCACGGTGATCTTCACCATGGGCTCGGTATTGGCGCGCAGGAACTTGAGGTCGTCGACCTCGACCGCGTGCCGGCGACGGATCTTGCCGACGATGCGCGGCACCGGGTTCGGATGCCCCGAGCGATCCAGCGCCGTACCAGGGTTGTCGAGGTCGACACCGTCAAGAGCTGTTCCTCGCGGTCGCGATCCGCGCACTGAAGGAGGTTGACTTGGGGCTCGCGATGCTCAAACCTGGCGGCGGCGGGCTCACTGGCGAGGTGCGAATTGGCGCCACGCACACCTTCAATATCGGGCTGATCCCGGAGTGCGTCGCGCAGTTTCTGGCGCGCCATCCGACTGTGCGAGTGCGGGTCGAGGAGCTGCCGGCCGATCAGATCGGCTCGAAACTGCACGCCGGCGAGCTCGACATCGGCATCGCATACCGGCCGAACGGCCCAACCGACCTCTGGTTCGAGCCGCTCTACAACGAGGAGATGGTGCTGGTCGTCTGCGACACACACCCGCTTGCCGGTCGCCGGCGCATCCGCATGGTCGAGCTGCACCAGCAGCGGCTGATGCTGATGCTGATACCTGACTATTTCTCGACCCGCGCGCTGCTCGACGAGTGCTTCAAGGCGAGCGGCGCCGAACCGGTGGTCGTGGCCGAGATGTCGACGATCGCGCCGATGCTCGGGCTGGTGCTGCGCACCCAGATCGGTGCGATCGTCGCGATCAATGCCGTGCCGGCCGACGCCGATTCGCACGCCGGGCATTCTGTGGCGACTGGATGGCGAGAAGCCGGCGCCCATCCATTCGTTCGCGGTGATCGTGCGCAAGACGGCGTTGGGCAACAGCCTGCGGCGCGCCGGGCCCGGCTGACCCGCAGGATCGCACCTATCTATTGAATAGTAGACATCAATTGGAGTTGACTATCCTGTTTTCGTAGACTGCATCCCATCGCAGCCCACCCATCCAGGAGACCCTAATGTCCACGACCCACCCGCTGACCACTGCCTCCGGCATCCCGGTTGCCGACAACCAGAACTCGCTCAGCGCCGGCCCGCGCGGACCGCTGCTGTTGCAGGACTTTCATCTGATCGAGAAGCTGCAGCACTTCAACCGCGAGCGTATCCCCGAGCGGGTCGTGCATGCCAAGGGCTCGGGCGCCTATGGCACGTTCACCGTCACGCACGACATCACCAGGCTGACCAAGGCGAAGCTGTTCGCGGCCGTCGGCAAGACGACCGAGAGCTTCGTGCGCTTCTCCACCGTCGGCGGGGAGAAGGGCAGCGCCGATACCGAGCGCGACCCGCGCGGCTTCGCGATGCGCTTCTACACCGAGGACGGCAACTGGGATCTGGTCGGCAACAACACGCCGATGTTCTACATCAAGGACCCGATCAAGTTCCCCGACTTCGTGCACACGCAAAAGCGCGATCCGCAAACGAACCTGAAGTCGGCCGAGATGATGTTCGACTTCTGGAGCAAGGCGCCCGAGTCGCTGCACCAGGTGACGATGCTGTTCAGCAGCCGCGGCACGCCCGACGGCTACCGCCACATGCACGGCTTCGGCAGCCACACCTACAGTCTGATCAACGCCGCCGGTGAACGCGTGTTCGTCAAGTGGCACATGTACACCTTGCAGGGCATCAAGAATTTGGAAGCACACGAAGCGGTGCGCATCGCAGGCGTCGACCCGGACTATGCACAGCGTGACCTGTTCAACGCGATCGCGACCGGCGACTTCCCGCGCTGGGAAGTGCGCCTGCAGGTCGCGACCGAGGCTGAGCTCGCCGCGTGGGAGAACAAGACCGGCTGGAACCCGTTCGACCTGACCAAGGTGTGGCCGCATGCCGACTTCCCGCGCATTCCGGTCGGCGTGCTTGAGCTGAACCGCAACCCTGTGAACTACCACGCCGAGGTCGAGCAAGCCGCGTTCTCGCCGGCCAACACCGTGCCGGGCATGGGCTACTCGCCCGACAAGATGCTGCAAGGGCGCTTGTTCGGCTACCACGACGCGCAGCTCTACCGCGTCGGCACCAACCATCAGCAGCTGCCGGTGAATGCGCCGCGCTGCCCATTTCACAACCAGCAGCGCGACGGGCAGATGGCCGGTGTTGGCAAGGACAACAACGGCGGCTCGGCACCGAACTATGCGACCGTCGAGGCAGCCGGCACCGCGCCGCAGGGCTTCGGTCACGGCGATGCGGGCTGGGCGCTGAGCGGCGCGGCCGGTCGCTTCGATGGGCGCGGGCAGGAGGACGACTTCACGCAGGCCGGCAACCTTTTCCGTGTGCTGTCGGCCGTCGAGCAGCGCAAGCTGTGCGAGAACCTTGCCGGCCCGCTGAGCCAGGTCATGGCCAAGACCATGGAGCGCCAGCTCGGACACTTCGACAAGGCCGATCCGGCCTACGGTATGGGTGTGCGCGCGGCATTGCGCGAGCGTGGCGTGACGGCGTGACGGCGTGACGCGGAGTGCGCCGCGCGGCTTCGCTACAGTCGCGGGGTGCGCATCGCCATCCTCACCTTTGACGGCTTCAACGAACTCGACTCGTTCATCGCCCTCGGCCTGCTGAATCGGCTCGGGGCGCACGGCTGGAAGGCCGAGATCACGAGCCCGAGCACGCACGTCACGTCGATGAACGGCGTGACGGTGCAGGCCCAGCAACCGCTCGAGTTTGCGAACGACGCCGACGCGGTGATCTTCGGCAGCGGCATCTACACGCGCGCGATCGCGCAGAACAGTGCGCTACTCGACCGCCTGCAACTCGATCCATTGTGCCAGCTGATCGGCGCGCAATGCTCGGGCGCGCTGCTGCTCGCGCGACTCGGGCTGCTCGCCGACATGCCGGCCTGCACCGACCTCACCACCAAGCCTTGGCTAATTGAAGCCGGCGTACGCGTCGAGGACGCGCCGTTCCATGCGCGCGGACCCGTAGCGACGGCGGGTGGCTGCCTTTCGGCCCAATATCTCGCGGCATGGATGATGGTGCGCGGCGCCGGTGTCGACGTGGCCGCGCAGGCGCTGCATTACGCGGC
>JANYBE010000676.1 GCA_025360945.1 Rhizobacter sp.
CGCAAGGATCACACCGACCACACCAGCGACCACACCGACCCGAGCAAGCCGAAAGGTCGCGACGAGAGATCTGTCATTTTAGTGCTTCCAGACCACCTGAGGGGCACCCTTCAAGTGCGCAGCGCTCGCTTCGCGAACGCCGCTCGAGTTGGGTACAGCGCACGCCACACGAGGGGACACAAACTGGCAAGAACTCATCCGCCGAGGAGCGCAGCGCTCACGCGCTGGGCACCCAAGCCCCCCGAATCGGCGAAGGACTACGAGGAGTCAGAAGGGGGCGCGGATTACCCTCTCGCGTCAAGCCGCCAGCAGGGCCTTGACCCGTGTCTCGATGAAAGCACGATCTTCCGGCTGGGTGATCGGATTGCCCGCGCGATGCCCCCAGGCCGAGGGGATCGGCTGTAGTTCAGCGTGCTCCAGGTGGCGCATCTCGATCCGGTTGTCTTCGACCTGGAAGTACAGGTCTTGATCGCCGGGCATCAGCAACGCCTTCGCGCGAATGCTGCGAAGTGCCTTCGGCAAGTCGCCGTTGTACAGCGAGTTTGCACTGATGTCTCCGTGTTGCCAGGTCCAAAACTGCGCAAGCAGGTCGGAGGGGTCGCGGCGTGCGTAGTTCGCCTCCCAGAACGTGATCAGATAGTCCTCGAGCGACGTGGCGCCAAGCGTGCGCCAGAGTTCTTCCCGATAGAACGTCTGCGACATCGCCCAGCTCGCATAGGCGCGCGCCATGGCGCGAAAGCCTCGCACCGGACGTTCGGTGAACACCCCGTCATGGAATGCCGGGTCCGCCATCAACGCGTGCCTGATCCCTTCGATGAAGACATGGTTGTGGGGCGCGCAACGCGCCGCGCCGCAAACGACGGCGATGCGTTCCACGGCATCCGGAAAGAGCGCGGCCCAGTGATAGGCCTGCATCGCGCCCATCGACCAGCCGTACACCAGCGCGACCCTCTCAATGCCCCAGAGCTCCGCAAGCATTCGGCGCTGCACATGCACCGCATCGAACAGTGTGACGTCGGGATAGCGAGTTCCGACATCGGGCCACGGCGTGTTGGAGGGCGAGCTCGACAGCCCGTTGCCGAACAGATTCGGGATGACGATGAAGTATCTGGACGGATCGAGCGCACCGTCGACGCTCACCATGAACTGAGTGTCGTGGTGCTGCGCGCCGTAGGACGTCGGGTAGACGATCACGTTCGACTTGTCCGCATTGAGCGAGCCGAAGGTCCTGTAGGCGAGCGACATGCTCCGAAACGTGCGCCCCGACTGCAGGACGACATTGCCCGCGTCGAAGATCTGAAAATCTCTTTCAGGAGCAACTGTCAACTTGACTGAAGTCATATTCATAGGAATGTGTTTGGTACGGCTCGCCAGGTCATCACCAGGTGGCCGGGTCTGACTTTAGCGGGCACCGATCGGGCCCGAACCGAAGCACTTAAGCAGCTTCTTCGCTGAGCGTGCACCCAATGGGTCCGAGCGCAGACGATCTCGCTACCCCGTATCGTCGAGAAGCAGAATCTTGGGCACATCACGCAACCTCCAACCGCCGCGGGCGCGGTCGTTCGTGGGCATCGTTCGAGGCACGAGTGTCGCATTGGGCGAAGATGCGTTCCAAAGTCTAAGAGACCCTTGCAGGGTGAGATCGGCTGAGCAAGATCGCAGCTCGTGAGTACGCGCGGTTGGCGCAGCCCGTCGTACTGCTTCACGCGGTCAGTCCGATGCCGGCGCGGTGCGAATGCGCCCCTCCAATTGCCAGATTGCGAGGTCAACCGTTTCGGAGCTAACCATCTTCCGTTACTTCGCCACCCTTCCAGACTGGCGGGCATCGAACCGAAGCAGCAGTCGTCGACGTTGCAGAGTCGACATTCGTACCACCGTGAGTGGCAAGCTGGCCAATCGCCAGCCACCGCTACGACGGCGTGGCCTCACCGATTTTACGGAGCAAGGCGCGGACCCGATTTGCGTTCACCCCGAAGTCGCTGCCGCCCACACGTGAAAGCGATCTGACGTCAATCACACTGCCCTGGCCGGTCGGCCTGACGCGGACCACCACCTCGTCCATAAATCCGAACAGCAAGGTCGTATCGCTGGCTTCGACCCGAAGATCGCCGGGCGCGACCGACACCACGTCCCACCCCATCGAGCGCACGGCCCGGACAACGCGATCGAACGCATCAGTGGGACTGGTGCCGAGCTTCAGGGGCGCGATGTCGGGGTAGCCCCGTTGCTGCTCGATCGCGGTCTGCGGGCTGTAGTCGACGGTGTTTCGAGCGCCCGCGCGAAGCGCCAACACGGCGACGAATTTCGGCGGATCGACGATGTCGGTGCTGAGGTCGTGAATGTGCGGCAGCTGTTGCGCGTGCCGGTAGAACAGCGCTGGCGGGATCGCAACCAGCCCGTTGATGATGAGTGCAGCGATCACCAGCGAGCGGCCCTGCCGACCACGCGCCACAACCACCACGACAAGCGCGCAAATCGCGACCGCGCCGCCGAGGGCCGCGCCAATCGCAGCCCAACGGATCGTCTGCAGGCCCGTACTCAGAGACAGGACGTGCATCCGGTATCCAGGTCCCGCCGCAAGCGCGCACGCGGCGCACACCAGGCCCACCATCAGGGCGAGGAACGCCAGCCGGGTACCCATTCCAGGCTGCTTGCCTACGTCGGTGGTCTTCATCGGCAAATCTCCCGTCATCCTGGCCATCCGCCAGAGGACATCGTGACTGACGCCGCAAGTCCTCTGGGCACGCCTGGGAATATCGTCGTCGGCGCGCTGTGCGAAGCGGGTGTATCGGGCGCCCGGTAGACTGAGGCGCATCTCCTCGTCAACCGGTCGATCGCCGCCCACCTATGCCCTCCAAGCACCTGCGCATTCTTGCCTTTTGGATGGCACTCGTCCTGCCGGTCATCGGGGCCGCGGCTCCAGAGACCCGCCCGTGGGCAGTTATCGTCGCGCAGGCGAGGGGCCAAACGGTCTATTGGAATGCGTGGGGCGGCGACGAGCGCACCAACGCGTTCATCGCGTGGACCGGCGACGAAGTGCGGCGGCGCTACGGCATCACGCTGCGGCAGGTCAAGCTCAAGGACACGGCGGAGGCCGTGACCCGCGTGGTCGCCGAGAAGAGCGCCGGGCGCGACGCCAACGGCAGCGTCGACCTGATCTGGCTCAATGGCCCCAATTTCCTGGCGATGAAGTCGCAAGGGCTGCTCTACGGGCCCTTCAGCGTGGCAATGCCGAACTACGTTTACGTGGACACGCTCCACAAGCGCTCGAACGTGATCGACTTCACCGTCCCGGTCGACGGTCTGGCCGCACCGTGGCGGCTGGCGCAGCTGGTCTTCATGTACGACAGCGCGCGCCTGCGGCCGGCGGAGCTGCCGAGGTCGGCGCCCGAATTGCTGGCATTTGCGCGCCAGCACCCCGGGCGAGTCACGCACCCGACCGTGCGCAATTTTCTCGGGGCGACCTTCCTGAAGCAGGCGCTCTACGACCTCGTGCCCGACCCCGCGGTCCTGCAGCAGCCTGCCACCGACGCAACGTTCGGCGCGGTGACGG
>JANYBE010000678.1 GCA_025360945.1 Rhizobacter sp.
GGATCGGTGTGGCGATGACCGGCTCCGACACAGCCTCCAACGTTCTGTTCGGGGGCATGCAAAAGGTCGCCGCCGATCAGCTCGGCCTTAGCCCGAACCTGATGGGCGCCGCCAACAGCTCGGGCGGCGTGATGGGGAAGATGATCGACGCGCAATCGATCGTCGTTGCGTCCACCGCCACGCGCTGGTTCAACCACGAAGGCGACATCCTGCGCTACGTGTTCTTCCATTCGGTCGCGCTGGCCTGCCTGGTGGGCCTGTTCGTGACCTTGCAGGCTTACGTTTGGCCGTTCACATTGATGGTCGTGCATTGAATCGGCAGCGCGAAGAATGGGCGTCATCACCGACATCGAAGACCTGCGCGTGCTCGCGCAGCGGCGCGTCCCGCGCATGTTCTACGACTATGCCGATTCAGGCTCATGGACGCAGAGCACCGACCGTGCCAACGAAGCCGACTCCCGTGCGATCCGGTTACGCCAGCGCGTTGCGGTGAACATGCTCGGCCGCAGCACGCGCACGACGATGGTAGGGCAGGACGTGGCGATGCCGGTGGCGATCGCGCCGACCGGCCTGACCGGCATGCAGCACGCCGATGGGGAGATCCTGGCGGCGCGCGCGGCGCAGAAGTTCGGCATCCCATTCACGCTCAGCACGATGAGCATCTGCTCGATCGAGGACATCGCCGCGAACACATCGGCGCCGTTCTGGTTCCGGCTCTGCTGGATGAAGGACCGCGACTTCATGGCACGGCTCATCGACCGCACCAGGGCGGTGAATTGCAGCTCGCTGCAGCTCACGCTCGACCTGCAGGTGCTCGGCCAGCGTCACAAAGACCTGAAGAACGGCATGACCGCGCCACCCAGGCCGACGCTGGCCAACATCGTCAACCTGATGTTCAGACCGCGCTGGTGCCTGGGCATGGCGGGCACGAAGCGACGCGGCTTCGGCAACCTGATTGGCCACGCGAAGGGCGTCAGCGACATGTCCTCGCTGGGTGCATGGACCCGAGAGCAGTTCGATCCGGCGCTCGACAGGAACGACGTCGAGTGGGTTAAGAAGCGCTGGGGCGGCAAGCTGATCCTCAAGGGCATCATGGACGAGCGCGGCGCCCGGCTCGCCGCCGACAGCGGTGCCGACGCGCTGGTGGTCAGCAACCACGGCGGCCGACAGCTCGATGGCGCGCCGTCGTCGATCGAAGCACTGCCCGCGATCGCCGACGCCGTCGGTTCGCGCATCGAAGTGTGGATGGACGGCGGCATCCGTTCGGGGCAAGACCTGCTGAAGGCGGTGGCGCTTGGCGCCCGAGGTACGCTCATCGGGCGCGCGTGCCTTTACGGTCTGGGCGCGATGGGTGAAGCCGGTGTCACGAAGTGCCTGGAAATCATCCACAAGGAGCTCGACATCACGATGGCATTCTGCGGCCACACCGATATCCGCAGAGTCGGTCGCGACATCCTGCTGCCTCCTAGCGATCAGGTGATGCGCTCGTTCGGAGCGATCGCGGCATGACGACTCTCGCAGCTTCAGAAGGCCGGACTGGGAGCGAGAACTCGAGCGCAAGGCAGTCCCAGGTGATCGAGAGGCTCGGGGCGGTGCTGCCAGCTCACGCGATGCTGTGGCGCGGCGAGGACACGGTGCCCTTCGAGTGCGATGGGTTGACCGCTTATCGCCAACGGCCGATGGTGGTCGCGCTACCAGAGACGGAAGCGCAGGTCGCCGCTGTGTTGCGCGAGTGTCATGCTCTTGACGTGCCGGTGGTGGCGCGCGGCGCTGGTACGGGCTTGTCCGGCGGAGCGTTGCCGCACGCCATGGGCGTGACACTGTCCCTGGCCCGGTTCAACAAGATTCTTGAGGTGAACCCCTATGCCCGCACGGCCAGAGTTCAGTGCGGCGTTCGTAACCTCGCCATCAGCGAAGCGGCCGCACCGCATGGCCTGTACTACGCACCCGACCCGAGCAGCCAGATCGCATGCACGATCGGCGGTAACGTGGCCGAGAATTCCGGCGGCGTGCACTGCCTGAAGTACGGCCTGACCGGACATAACGTGCTGCGCGTGCGCGGATTCACGGTCGAGGGAGACGCGGTCGAGTTCGGCTCCGAAGCGCTTGAATGCGACGGCCTGGATTTGTTGTCGGTCGTAATCGGCAGCGAGGGCATGCTGGCGGTGACGACCGAGGTAACCGTCAGGCTGATTCCGAAGCCGCAGGTCGCGCGCTGCATCATGGCCAGCTTCGATGACGTGCGAAAGGCCGGTGACGCAGTGGCGTGCATCATCGCCGACGGAATCATCCCCGCTGGCCTGGAAATGATGGACAAGGCCATGACCGCGGCGGTCGAAGACTTCGTGCACGCGGGCTACGACCTCGATGCTGCGGCGATCCTGCTGTGTGAGAGCGACGGCGCCCCCGAAGAGGTGGCGGAGGAAATCGAGCGGATGCTCGCCGTGCTGTCGGCCAGTGGCGCGACCCGTCTGGAGGTCAGCGAAAGCGAGGCCCAGCGACTGAAGTTCTGGAGCGGTCGCAAGAATGCCTTTCCGGCATCGGGCCGCATCAGCCCTGACTATATGTGCATGGACTCGACGATCCCGCGCAAGCGCCTGGCCGACATCCTGCTCGCGATCGCCGAGATGGAGAAGAAGTACGGTCTGGCCTGCTGCAATGTATTCCATGCCGGCGACGGCAATCTGCACCCGCTGATCCTGTTCGATGCCAACGATCCCGATCAACTGCATCGCTGCGAGTTGTTCGGCGCCGACATCCTCGAGACCAGCGTCGCTATGGGTGGCACCGTGACTGGCGAACACGGCGTCGGCGTCGAGAAGCTTGGCTCGATGTGCGTGCAGTTTTCGGACGAGGAACACGCGCAGATGCGGGCGCTGAAAACCGCTTTCGACCCCCGCGAGACACTGAATCCGGGAAAGGTGATCCCCACGCTGCAACGCTGCGCCGAGGGCGGCAAGATGCATGTGAAGAAGGGGATGCTCGCGTTCCCCGAGCTGCCCAGGTTCTGATCATGGTGCCTGCACTCAAACACATCGTCGAGCAGGTACGCGCCGCGCGCGAGCCGCTGGTCATTCGCGGCGGCAACAGCAAGGCGTTCTACGGCGAGTCTGTAAACGGCGAACTGTTGGACACAAACGCCTTGCGCGGCATCACAAGCTACGAACCGAGCGAGCTCGTGGTCACGATACAGGCAGGGACGCCGCTCGCTGAGCTCGAAGCGGTGCTTGCCCAACGGGGCCAGTGCCTGCCGTTCGAGCCACCACGCTTCACCGGTCGTGAAACCGTGGGCGGTATGGTGGCTGCGGGCCTGGCGGGGCCGGCTCGCGCCAGCGTCGGCGGGGTGCGCGACTACATGCTCGGTGCCACCATGATCAATGGCCGGGGCGAAGCACTCTCATTCGGCGGACAGGTGATGAAGAACGTCGCCGGCTACGACGTTTCGCGTCTGCTGGTCGGCTCGATGGGCGTGCTGGGCGTGATCTGCGAGGTGTCGCTGAAGGTGTTGCCGATGGCACCGGCTCGCGCGACGCTCGAGTTTCATCATGAAGAAGCGGAAGCAATCAAGCACCTCAACACCTGGGCTGGCCAGCCGCTGCCGCTGAATGCCAGCGCCTGGCGAGATGGCCGTCTCTATGTGCGACTGTCAGGAGCGCACTCCGCGGTCGAGGCCGCAGTGCGGCGACTCGGCGGCGATGTGGTCGATGCGGCAGCCGCCGATGCGTTGTGGCTGGGCCAGCGAGATCACGGCGGCACGTTTCACCACCGCGCGATGGAAGCGGTGGAGCGCGGGATTGCGTGGTGGCGCTTGTCGGTGCCTTCGACCGCCGCTTCGCTTGGCCTGAGCGGCGACTCGATGATCGAGCATGGCGGTGCGCAGCGCTGGCTCGTGACCGATCTGCCTGCGGTGGAGGTGCGCGCCGCAGCAGCGCGGGCCGGCGGCCAGGCAACGTTGTTTCGCGCACTCGACAAATCGAGCGGCGTGTTCGCTCCGCTTTCTCCGACGCTGGATCGTCTGCACCGTGCTTTGAAGCAGGCGTTCGACCCAAGCGGCTTGTTCAACCCTGGCCGCATGTATCCCGGTTTCTGACTCGCAACCACGACGCGACCGCAACGATGCAGACCCATCTGGCCGACGAATTCAAAGGCACACCCTCTGGCATCGAGGCCGAGGCCATTCTGCGCAAGTGCGTGCACTGCGGCTTTTGCACCGCGACCTGCCCGACATACCAATTACTGGGTAACGAACTCGATGGGCCGCGCGGACGCATCTACCTGATGAAGCAGGTGCTCGAAGGTTCCCCCGTCACTCGCAGCACCCAGTTGCATCTGGATCGCTGTCTGACCTGTCGCAACTGCGAAAGCACCTGCCCCTCAGGCGTTCAATACGGAAACCTGGTCGAAATCGTGCGCCCAATCGTGGACCACAAGGTCGAGCGCCCCGCGAGAGAACGCGCGACGCGCTGGCTATTGAAGGAAGGCTTGACCTCACCGCTGTTCGCCCCCGCGATGAAGCTCGCCCAGGCCCTTCGCCCGCTGGTTCCGGCATCGTTGAAAGGCAAGGTGCCGCCTGCAGCGCCAGCGCGTGCCCACCGGTGGCCCGAAGGCGAGCATCCGCGCAAGGTGCTGATGTTGATCGGCTGCGTACAGCCGGCGATGATGCCCAACATCAACAGCGCCACCGCACGCGTGCTCGACGCTGCCGGCGTCCAGACCTTGGTGGCCGACCGGGCGGGTTGCTGCGGTGCGATCCGAACGCACCTGAACGATATCGACGGAGGCTTGGCCGATATGCGTCGAAACATCGACGCCTGGTGGCCTCTGGTGTCCGCCGAAGGCATCGAGGCGATCGTGATGAACGCGTCGGGTTGCGGGGTCACCGTCAAGGAATACGGCCACGCGTTGGCGCGCGACCCGGCCTACGCCGACAAGGCGCGCCGGATTGGCGAACTAACGCGCGACCTGAGCGAACTTTTGCCCGATCTGGTGCCACGGCTCCAGCCGAAAATGCGATTGCGCAACGTACCCACACAGCTGGCCTTCCATCCACCGTGCACGCTGCAGCACGGTCAGCAGCTGCGCGGTGGCGTAGAAGCGCACATGAACGCCCTCGGCTTCCATGTGCAGGTGGCAACCAGCGAAAGCCATTTGTGCTGCGGCTCGGCCGGCACCTACTCGATCTTGCAACCGGAGCTTGCCTACCGGCTTCGGGACCGCAAGCTCGAGAATCTCGCGGCCCTTCGGCCGCAGGTGATCGTCTCGGCCAACATCGGCTGCATCCAGCACCTGCAGACCGGCACGACCACGCCGGTCAAACACTGGATCGAAGTGCTCGACGAAGCGCTGCAATTGGGTTAAGGCCTTGAATCCGGCGTCAAGACCTATTCCCAGCCAAGCAGCCACACCCCCAAGGAGACCAAACATGGCAGACCCGAATATCGCTTGCATTCGCTCTCACCCGCAATACCAAGAGCTTCGCAGTCGGCGCAACCGGCGGCTCTGTTGCAATCGTGGGCTACAGGCCAGCGGAACCGCAGCGGGTCCACAAGATCAGAACGCGAGGGAGTAGAACTGGTTGGCTGCGGACATGGTTTCGCATTCGGGGCAGGCCATCTGCCCCTTGCGAATCATGTGCATAGTCTCGATTCCGGCGATGGTTCGCGCGGCGCACCAAAACGACTTGAAGCCGAGCACCGGCAGCACGATTCTTTTGATGGCTCGGTGGCGCGCAGGCTGAACAGGCACCGTCGAAACGAGCTCGGACGGCGACAACTACAACGACAACTACTGCCGCCACGGTGGACTCGCTAGTTGACGCCGGCCACTGGCTCCAGTCGCAACGAACAACTGGGGCACCTTGCGAGCATTCAAGTAGCTGTGAACCGCAATGTTCGTGGCAGTGCCGAGTGAACCAAACAGCAAAAGTACTTGATCCTGTTCCACCAACCGCCGGGTCATTTCCACCGCCTTCGGCGGGCTGTAGCCGTCGTCCAAGCTGATGAACACGATCTTGCGTCCGTTGATTCCGCCCTCGTCGTTGACCTTCTTGAAATATGCGGCCTCCGCCTTCCCGATCGTCCCGTACGAAGAGGCGGGGCCACTGTAGGGCATGGTCTGACCGATCTTGATCTCCGTGTCGGAAGCTCCTGGGTCGTACTTCTTCTGGGCCGTAGCGGACTGTGGCAGGATGGGTGCAGCGGTCACGGCAACGAAGGCGAGCGCATGCTTGATTGGCATGGGATCCCCATTTCTTCTTGGGTGAAGCGCTCTGGGTCAAACTCAAGGACTATGTCTGGCCTTGCGTCAGGCGCTGGTGGCGCAGAAGGAAGTGAAGCGCGTTTGCCGCCTGCCGTCGGGTGGGAGTTACTCGTAACAGACCGCTTTGCCAGCAGGGGCCCCGCGGACCAACGACGGCTGAACCGTTGCCACCGCACGGCTTGACCCGCAACATCAGGCCGCATCAACCACAGTAGAACAATAAATGCCCGAGACGCCGCCGACAAGCCTCAATGAAGTGGCAGCTCCACCAACCGTGCGTCCGGGTCCGTCCCGGCATGCGGTGGCCCTCTTGCTAGTTGCTTTGGCCGCCGTACCCGCCATCTACGTCGCCTCGGCCTACGAGTTCGTTCCCGCGGCGTGGCGCATTGTCGAGCGCCGCCATCCCGCACTCGAAGTTGTCGGAACCCGTGCGTTCACCTCGGCCGGGATTCCTGGAGATCCGCTGAACATCGCCTTCGTCGGAACAGAAGCCGCACTGCATCGCTCGATGCTGCAGGCCGGCTGGTTTCCGGCAGATCCGATCACCCTGCATAGTTCGTTCCGCATCGCGGCCGACAGCGTCGCCCATAAACCCTACGCCGATGCGCCGGTGAGCAATCTCTTTTTGT
>JANYBE010000011.1 GCA_025360945.1 Rhizobacter sp.
CCGGGATGAACTGGTCGTCCTGCAAGGCCTTCACGACGCTCGGGTCGATCGACTCGATCTCGCCGACGTTGCCCACGTCGTGGATCTTGCTCGGGTCCTTCAGATCGACCATCTTCAGCTTGCGCGCGCGGATCAGCCCGCCGTCGCGCCCCGTGAGCCCGACTGCCTTGCCGCCGGCCACGTTAATCAGGCCGACGATGTCCTGCTGCACCTGGCCGGCGAGCACCCATTCGACGACCTCCATGGTTTCATCGTCAGTTACGCGCATGCCCTGGATGAATGTGCCCTTCTTGCCGATCTTGGCCAGCGCCTCCTCGATCTGCGGCCCACCGCCGTGCACCACGACCGGATTCAGACCGACCAGCTTGAGCAGCACCACATCCTCGGCGAAATCCTGCTGAAGGCCCGGGTCGGTCATTGCGTTGCCGCCGTACTTGATAACGATGGTCTTGCCATGGAACTTGCGGATATAGGGCAGCGCCTGGGCCAGGATCTCGGCCTTGTCGCGCGGCGAAATGTGCGAGAGGTCAGGTGCGTCGATGGTCATGGTCGGCCCGCGTATGGATCGTGTCGAAAACGATTGTAGGGGTCGGTCGAGACGCACCGGGGCTGTCAGGCTGCACAATGCCAGCCACGCCATGCAGCTCCGCCAGCTCATCCCCACCCGACCCATCGGCTTTCTCGGCCAGGTACTGATCTCGGCGGCGACCGCACTCGGCGGGCGCTGGCAGTTCCGTCCGAAGGACCTGGGCCGCATCGCCGCCGACTGCAGCGGGCGCGCGGTGCCCATCGTCACCGTCGTCAACGTTCTGGTCGGCGCGATCTTGGCGTTCGTTGGCGCGGTGCAGCTGGTCAAGTTCGGCGCCGGCATCTACGTTGCCGATCTGGTCGGGATCGCGGTCGCGCGTGAGATGGCCGCGATCATCACCGCGGTCGTGATGGCCGGACGCACCGGCGCGGCGTTTGCGGCAGAGCTGGCGACGATGCAGTCGAACGAGGAGGTCGACGCGCTCGAGGTGCTGGGCCTGAGCGCGGTCGACTTTCTGGTGCTGCCGCGGGTTGCTGCCCTACTCCTCATGATGCCGCTGCTATATGTGTACGGCTGCGTCACCGGCCTGATCGGCGGCATGGTCGTCGCGGCCGGCATGCTGCAGATCTCGCCGGCCGCCTACCTCGACCGAACGCTGCTCGCGCTCGACTGGTCGCACCTCGGTCTGGGCTTTGCGAAGTCCTTCGTTTTCGGTGCGCTGATCGGCATGGTCGGCTGCTACTTCGGCCTGTATGCGCAGCGCAATGCGGCGGGTGTCGGTGTGGCGACGACCAACGCGGTCGTCACCAGCATCGTGGGCATCATCGTGCTGGATGCGCTCTTCGCGATCTGCGCGAATGCGCTGGGGATCTGACAGATGACGCTCCTCGCGGTCGACGGTCTGGAGATGCGCTTTGGCGAACGCCTGATCCAGACCGGCGTGTCGTTCAAGATCGAGAAGGGAACGATCTTCGCGATCATGGGCGGCAGCGGCTGCGGCAAGAGCACCTTGCTCAGGCACCTGGTCGGCCTGCAGCCGCCGGCCGCCGGCAGCGTCACCTACAACGGCCTCGATTACTGGGCCGCCGACGATGAGGCGCAGGCCAAGCTGCGCGCCGCCTTCGGCATGCTGTTCCAAAGCGCGGCGCTGTGGTCGTCGATGACGATCCTCGAGAACGTCTGCCTGCCGCTCGAGCAGCACAAGAAGGAGATGGACGAGGCCCAGCGCGAGGCGCGTGCGCGCGAAGTGCTCGAATGGGTCGATCTGGCGAAGTTCGCCGACTATTATCCATCCGACCTGAGCGGCGGCATGAAGAAGCGCGCCGGCCTGGCGCGCGCGATCGCGACCGAGCCGCCGCTGCTGCTTCTCGATGAGCCATCGGCCGGCCTGGACCCGATCAGCTCGAAGCGACTCGACGATCTGGTGCTCGATATCCGCGAGCGCACCGGTGCGGCCGTCGTGTTCGTCAGCCACGAGCTGCCCAGCCTGTTCGCGATCGCCGACGACGGTATCTTTCTCGACGCCGACAGCAAGCACCCGATCGCGCACGGCAGCCCCAGCGCACTGCGCGACTCGGCCACGCACCCGACGGTGCGCGCGTTCCTGATGCGCGAAGAGCCACCTGCAGCCCCTGCTGGCGCTGCGAAGCCCGTACCATTCACACCATGAAACGCAATGCCCTGCTTATCGGCGCCTTCGTGCTCGCCGCGCTCGCGATGATCGTCGTCGGTGTGCTCTGGCTCAGCGGCAACACGCTTTTCAAGAAGCAGCAGGAGGCGATGATCTTCTACAAAGGCAATGTCTCCGGGCTGTACGTGGGGGCGCCGGTCACGTTCCGCGGGGTCGCGGTCGGTCAGGTCGAGGAGATCGGCATCCAGGTCGACCGCGATTCGCTGAAGTCCCTGATGCCGGTACGCATCCGGCTCCAGCCCGATGCCCTGCACTTCAAGCGCAACGGGGCCGACTCGGCCATCGATCTGCCCACGCTGGTACAGCGAGGGCTGCGCGCGCGCCTGGTGGCACAGAGCTTCGTCACCGGACAGAAGTCGATCGAGCTCGACTTCGTGGCGGACACCCCGAGTACGCTGGTCGGCGACAGCAGCAAGCCCGAGATCCCCGCGCTGGGCGATCGATTCGGCGCGCTGATCGATCAGGTCGCCGACCTGCCGCTGCGCGACACGGTGCAGGAGGTTCGCGACACGGTCAAGGAGCTGCGCGGCACGCTTGTCTCGGTGCAGCACTCGCTGGAAGCGACGCAGAAATTGCTCGCGAACGCCGCCGACGAACTCGCCAAGACAGGCCACGAATCGCGTGTCACATTGCAGGTGGCGAGCGACGCGGTGCGCCAGGTGCAAGCGAACGCGACGGCTACGCTGGCGTCGATCACGCAGCTCTCCGAAACCACGCGCAACACCGTCACGTTGGCACAGCCCGAGTTGCAGCGCACCTTGCAGGGTACGCGCGAGGCCGCCGAATCGGCGCGCGTCGCGATGAACCGGGTCGCCGAGCTGACGGCGCCGAACGCCTCGCTGCGTGCCGACCTCGACGCGTCGATGCGGGATCTCTCGCAAGCCGCTCGCGGACTGCGCGACTGGAGCGAGTTGCTGGAAGAAAAGCCCAACGCCGTCATCTTTGGGAACAAACGCGAATGAACGTCTCGATCCAAAAGGCCGCTGCGGCGCTGGTGGTGATTCTCCTCGCTGCCTGTGCGTCGCCCTCGCCCGCGCCGGTGCTGCTGACCCTGCCGCCGCCTGCAGTTGGCGAGTTCGCGATCGCGCCTGCCGAGGCGGGCTCGGGCCCAGTGCTCGCGGTGCGCCGCGTCAACATCCCCGAATACTTGGTCGCGCGACGCGTGCGCTACCGCGCCGACGCGAGCACGCTGGCCGAGTGGCCCAACACCTACTGGGCCGAGCGCGTCGAGATCGGCGTGTCGCGCGAGTTCGTCTCGGCCTTGCGCCAGCAATTGCCCGGCTGGACGCTGTGCGACATCAACTGCGGCGACCGGATTCCCACGCTCTCGCTACAGGTCGACCTGGTGCCGATGGATTACCTGCGCGCCGCGCAGAAATTGCAA
Source organism: Rhizobacter sp. (assembly GCA_025360945.1). Classification (GTDB taxonomy): domain Bacteria; phylum Pseudomonadota; class Gammaproteobacteria; order Burkholderiales; family Burkholderiaceae_C; genus LMDS01. Next base: position 3,604 of record JANYBE010000011.1, read on the forward strand.
TCGCGCGCACGCATCACCGTCAGCAGCGGCGCGACCGTGTCGCAGGTCTTGCAGACGCAGGAATTGCCCTACGAGCTGTCCGGCGCAGCCGACAGCGCGCAGACCCAGGCGCAGCTGATGGCCGAGCTGATCCGGCAAGTGGCGCAGGCGGCCGCACCGTTGGTTCGCGTCGCCAAACCCTAGCGCCGCGATGCCCACCGAGCCGCTGAGCACCACGGAAGCCGCGAAGCTCGAGAAAGAAGAGAGCCACGTCGATCGCCTTCAGGCCAAGGACCTTAAGAGCGGAAAGCTGTCCGACGCGGAGTGAAGCCGTTGCCGGCCGCAACGGCCACATCAGCAAGGGCGAGCAGGCTTCGGTGCAGCGCAGCGAGAACCGCCAGATCAAGCGCATTCACCACGAGAAGACTGCCGCGCAAACGCGCGGCTGATCTTCTAGAAGTGGATCCCGCGCATCATCTCCGCCATCGCCATTGCCTCGGGTGACAGGGTGGCCTTGCCGCCCTTCTCGCCCTTGGCCGCGGCGCTGTCGGGGAACATGCGGAAGGTCGTGTTCATCAGAATCTGCGTGATGCGCGGCACCGCGGCGTGCAGCAGCTCGACCGATATGCCCAGGCGCGTCGCGACGCGCACCGGCTTGTCCACACATGCCTGCACGATCAGGTCCGAGGCCTCGTCGGTCGAGAGCAGCGGCATGTTGTCGTAGATCTTGGTCGGCGCCGTCATCGGCGTGCGCACCAGCGGCATGTTGACGGTCGTGAAGGTGATGCCCTGATCGGCGAACTCGCTCGCGGCACAGCTTGTCCAGGCGTCCAGCGCGGCCTTCGAGGCCACGTAGGCCGAGAAGCGCGGCGCGTTCACCAGCACGCTGATCGAGCTGATGTTGACGATGTGGCCCTTGCGCTTGGCAACCATGCCGGGCAGCAGGCCCATGGTGATGCGCAGCGAGCCGAAGTAGTTCAGCTGCATCGTGCGCTCGTAGTCGTGGAAGCGCTCGTAGCTGGCCTCGATCGCGCGGCGGATCGAGCGACCGGCGTTGTTGATCAGGTAGTCGACGCCGCCGTGCTCGGCCGCGAGACGTTCCACGAAGGCCTTGCAGCTTTCTTCGTTCGCGATGTCGGCCGAGTAGGTCACGACGATTGCCTCCTTGCC
>JANYBE010000016.1 GCA_025360945.1 Rhizobacter sp.
AAAGCCCAATGCCGCGACCTGCGCCGGTGCCAGCGCCGCCCCACGCAGCGACTGCCAGCGCGCCCAGGCCCAGGGTGCGGCGGTTAGACCCGGCATCGATCCGATCGCGAACGCCGCCATCACGAGCGCCCCGTCCGTCGCGGTGCTGCCCAGTGCAGACAATAGCAACGCGCCCTGCAGCGCCGCACACGGCCACGCGACCCACGCAAGCCCGGCCAACGTGGCACGCAACGAGCGTGTGAGGCGGCCATTGAAGTGCACTGGTACCGCGCCGCTGCGGCGCATCCACGCCGGTTGGCGCCCGGTGATCATCCACCACAGGCCGAGCGCGAGAAACATCAGATGCAGCAGTGTCCACAACGGCCTCAGCGCCGGCGCTGCCTGGCTCCACGCCCCGAGCGCGGCCACACTGCTGGCCGCCACCGCACCGGCGGCCATGTAGCCAATCAGGCGCCCGGCGTGGAATCCGCCGGCGCTGCGCCCGCAGCCTTGCGTAAGCGCCGCACAGGGCGCGCCGCACATCACCGCGCAGTGCGGCGTTGCGGCAACGCCCAGCGCGAGCCCGGCCAGGACGAGCGGCCACTGCATTAGACGATGCGCGAAAAACGCTCGCGGTCTGGGGCGGCACGCAGGTGGCGATCGAACGCCATGGCGACTGCGCGCACCAGGTACCAACCCGCCTCGGTGACCTGGATCGCACCGGACTCGAGCACGACAAGACCGCCGTAGGCCAGCGCCGTCAGGCGCTCTAGCTCGGTCGCGAAATAGTCGTGCATCCGGATCGCATGCGCGCCCTCGATCGCATCGAACTCGACGCGGCCCTGGCACATCAGCGCCATGATCACGTCGCGCCGCACCAGATCGTCGGCGCTGGACGCGATGCCACGCACGACCGGCAGCTGGCCGCTTCGAATCGCGTCAAAATACTCCGGCAGCGTCTTCGCGTTCTGGTAGTAGCTCGCGCCGATACGGCCGATCGCCGACACGCCCAGGCCAATCAGGTCGCAATCCGGCTGCGTGCTGTAGCCCTGGAAGTTGCGATGCAGCCGCCCTTGGCGCTTGGCCACGGCGAGGGCATCGTCGTGCAGCGCGAAGTGGTCCATGCCGACATAGGTGTAGCCCCGCGCGAGAAAGCCTTCGATCGCCCCACCCAGCATGAACACGCGCTGTGCCGCACCTGGCAGGTCTTCGCTAAGGATGCGGCGCTGCGGCTTGAAGCGCTGCGGCAGATGCGCGTAGGCGTACAGCGCGATGCGGTCCGGCCGCAGTTCGCCGATCTGCTGCACGGTGCGTGCGAAACTCTCGGGCGTCTGGCGCGGCAAGCCGTAGATCAGGTCGGCATTGATCGAATCGAAGCCCAGCGCGCGGGCGCTGTCCATCAACGAGCGCACGCTCTCGAACGGCTGCACGCGGTGTACCGCCTGCTGCACCTGCGGATCGAAGTCCTGCACGCCGAAGCTGATGCGGTTGAAGCCGAGCTCGCGCAACTGCGCCAGCCGCGCGGGCGTGACGGTGCGCGGATCGACCTCGATCGAGACCTCTGCGTCGTCCGTGAATCGAAAGGCGCGGCGCAACGCGTTGAACACGTGCCGAAGCTCGGCGTCGGAGAGGAAGGTCGGCGAGCCACCGCCGAAGTGCAGTTGCGACGTCGGCTGCCCGGAACCGAGCACCGCCACGACCAGACCGATTTCGGCATCCAGGGCATCCAGGTATTCGGCCGCGCGCTCGTGGTGCTTGGTGATGACTTTGTTGCACGCGCAGTAGTAGCAGACCGACTCGCAGAACGGAACGTGCACGTACACCGACAGCGGAGCTCCCTTTCCGCGCTGCCGCATCGCGAAGACAGCCTCGGTCGGCCCGAAGTCATTCGAGAACCGATCGGCTGTGGGGTACGAGGTGTAGCGCGGGCCCGGCGTGTCGAAGCGCTGCAGCAGCGCCTCGGACAGCTGGTGACCGACTTGGGTCGGCGCGGGTGATGAAAGGATCAATGTGCTCATGCAGGCATCGTGCCCATGCGGCAGCCGCTGACCATTGACGCAGCGCAAGTCACGCGCAGGGCGCGAGCCGCGCGCTCAGTGGGTCGGACCGGGGCCGGGGCCTTCGAGCAGCTGCGTGATCGCACCTGATGTCGCGATCACGCACCAGAAGATCAAGAAGGTGACCGAGTACACCGCGCTGGCCGACCAGTGCAGCGGCTCGGCGCCGAACCAGTGCAGTGTTGCCGGGTCGACGACGACGAAGACCAGCGCGTCCAGCACGCCGGCCATCACGAAGGCTGGCCACAGGATCAGCAACGCGCGCTCGCGAAACGGGCGTGGCGCACCCGTGGCGCGCAGGGCCAGCTCAGCGCCGCGGGGTGACAACATGGTTGCGTGCTTGTTCCGCCGGGATGCGGTTCGCCTCGGTCGCGGCCTCGGCCGAGCCGATCTCGGCCAGCGGCCTGTCGCGGCCGTGGACCGCGAAGAACAGCGTGACGAAGCTCGCGACGACCACCATCGCCGGTCCACCGAACGCCAGCCACACCATGCGGATGCGCCACCACGGCTGCACCGGACCCATTCTTTCCGAATTCATGCCTGCCTCCTTGCTAACGTGGCACGACGAACGTCGAGCGCTCGCTCACCTTGGTGGACGCGGCACCCAGCGCCACCACCTCGAACCGCATCGGGTGCGCGCCGGCCCCGAGCGATTGGGCCGCCTGCGGCGAAACCCGCACCGCGACCGTCACCCAGCGCGCCTGCGCGGGTTCGACGTCGACATCGCTCGCGTTCACCAGCACGGCGCCCGGGATGCCCTGCAGCTCGACGCGGTAGCGCTGCTTCTGCTCCGTCGCGTTCATCAGCTGCAGGCGGTACAGGTTTTCGATCTGGCCATCGTCGACAACGCGCGCCAGCGTCATGCGGTCGCGCACGACGTCGACCTTGAAAGTGTGGCGCAGCGTCAAGCTGGTCACGAACGCCGCCGCGATCGCGAGCAGCACCGCGCCATAGATCAGCACCCTCGGCCTCATCACGCGCTTGAACATCTGCGAGCGCGTGAAGCGCTGGATCAGACCGTTCTCGGTGGCGTAGCGGATCAGGCCACGCGGGTACTTCATCTTGTCCATCACACTGTCGCAGGCGTCGACGCAGGCGCTGCAGGCAATGCACTCGTATTGCAGGCCATCGCGAATGTCAATGCCGACCGGGCACACGTGGACGCACAGGCCGCAATCGATGCAGTCGCCCAAATGGGCGGCCTTCAGGTCAGCACCACGCGCACGCGTTCCGCGCGGTTCGCCACGCTCGGCGTCGTAACTGACGATCAACGTGTCCCGGTCGAACATCGCGCTCTGAAAGCGCGCGTACGGGCACATGTACTTGCAGACCTGCTCGCGCAGAAAGCCTGCGTTGCCGTAGGTCGCGAGCCCGTAGAAGTTAACCCAGAACCATTCCCACGGGCCAAAGTTCAGCGTGAAGGCTTCGGCCCACAGCGTCTTGATCGGCGTGAAGTAGCCGACGAAACTGAAGCCAGTCCACAGACCTATCGTGAGCCACACGGCGTGCTTGGCGGTCTTGCGCCAGACCTTGTTGGCGGCCCACGGCCCGGCGTCGAGCTTCATGCGCGCGCCGCGCTCACCTTCGATGCGGTGCTCCACCCACATGAAGATCTCGGTGTACACGGTTTGCGGGCAGGCGTAGCCGCACCACAGCCGCCCGCCCACCGCGGTGAAGAAGAACAACCCGTAGGCCGAGAGCACCAGAATGCCCGTCAGGTAGATGAAGTCCTGCGGGTACAGCACCAGGTCGAAGATGTAGAAGCGCCGCGACGTGAGCTCGAACAGCACCGCCTGGCGTCCGTTCCAGGCCAGCCACGGCAGCCCGTAGAACAGGATCTGCGTGAACCACACCAGGCCCCAGCGCCAGCGTGCGAACCAGCCGTGCACTGAGCGCGGGTAGATCTTCTTCTGCTTCTCGTAGAGCGAGACAAGTTCCGGCTCGGCAGCGACCGGCATTATCGGGATGACGCGTGCCGGCGCGGTTTGCGGCGTCCTCATCTCGGTCTCAATTGCCGGCTATCGCTGGCGCCGTGTTGGACAGACCCCAGACGTAGGCCGTCAGCACATGGATCTGCTCGGGTGTGAGCCGTGCGCCGTGTGCCGGCATCACGTTGGTCTTGCCGTTCGTTACCATCGCGACGATCGCATCCTCGCAACAGCCATGCAGCCAGATCTTGTCGGTCAGGTTGGGCGCACCGATCGCCTGATTGCCCTTGCCGTCGGCGCCGTGGCAGGCCGCGCATACCGTGAACTTGGATTGCCCCAGTGCGGCGGCGATACTGTTGTGCGCGGTGCCCGACAGGCTCAGCACATAGTTGGCGACGTTTCGCACGTCCTCCGGCGTACCCACCGCGGCGGCCATCGGCGGCATCATGCCCTGGCGGCCCTGCGTGATCGTCTCCTTGATGCGCTCGGGCGAACCGCCCCACAGCCAGTCGGTGTCGGTCAGATTCGGGAAGCCCTTGCTGCCCTTGGCGTCCGCGCCGTGACAGGCCGCGCAATTGTTCGCGAACAGGCGCTCGCCAACGGCCATGGCCTGCGGATTGCGCGCGAGCTCGGGGACCGCCGTGGCGGCGAATCCGGCGTACAAGGGTGCGGTCAGGGCACGTGCCCTGGCCTGCTCTTCCTGGTACTGACCGGCGCTGGTCCAGTTCAGCGAGCCGGCGGCGCTGCCGAGTCCGGGGTACAGCGCAAGGTACCCTGCCGCGAACACGATCGTCAGAACGAACAGCCACATCCACCAGCGCGGCAACGGGGTGTTGAGCTCGCGCAGGTCTACGTCCCAGACATGGCCGGTCGTGTTGTCGCCGGCCATCACGCGCCGGCGCGCGGCAATGATCAGCAGCGCCAGGCACGCGGCCAGGCCCGCCACGGTGGCGACCGCGATGTAGATCGACCAGCCGCTGCTGAAGAAGTCACTCATCGCGCGCCCCCGGATGCACGTCGTTCAGTTCGCCGACGAAGGGCAACTGCTCCGCTTCCGCGTAGTGGGCGCGGCGCCCGGGCCAGTAGACCCACGCCATCAGCCCAAGAAAGAAGACAAAGCTGAACAGCGTGACGAGGTCGCGGATGTCGTTCAAGTCCATGTGCGGTTTCTCCCAAACGATGCGGGCCGGCGTCACTTGACGTGCGTGCCCAACGATTGCAGGTAGGCGACCAGAGCATCCAGCTCGGTCTTACCCTTCACGGCCTCGGCGCTGCCAGCGATGTCGACATCGGTGTACGGCACGCCCAGGCGCTTCATCGCAGTCAGGCGCGGCGGCACGCTGGCCGAGTCGATCAGCGCGGGGGCCAACCAGGTGTACGCCGGCATGTTCGATTCAGGCACCAGGTCGCGCGGGCTCTCGAGATGCAGGCGATGCCATTCGTCGCTGTACTTGCCGCCGACACGGTGCAAGTCGGGGCCGGTGCGCTTGCTGCCCCACTGGAACGGATGGTCGTAGACGAACTCGCCGGCCATCGAGTAGTGGCCGTAGCGCAGCGTCTCGGCGTTGAGCGGCCGGATCATCTGCGAGTGGCAGTTGTAGCAACCTTCGCGAATATAGATGTCGCGCCCGACGAGCTGCAGCGCGTCGTAGGGCTTGAGGCCCTCGACGGGCTGCGTCGTCGAACGTTGAAAAAAGAGCGGCACGATCTCGACCATCCCGCCGACGGCGACGACGAGCAGGATCAGCACGATCATCAAGAGGTTGCTGGTCTCGATGCGCTCGTGACCAGTGACGGCGGCGGTGTCTTGGGACATTGAATGAATCTCCTCAGGCCATGACCAGCTGCGGGATCGGTGATGGCTGTAACCGCCCGCTTCGGATCGTCATCACCACGTTCCACGCCATCACCAACATGCCGCTCAGGTACATCAATCCGCCCGCCAGCCGCACGAGGTAGAACGGCCAGGTCGCCTTGACGCCCTCGACGAAGGTGTAGACCAACGTGCCGTCGGGGTTCAGCGCGCGCCACATCATTCCCTGCATCACGCCGGCGATCCACATCGCGGCGATGTAGAGCACG
>JANYBE010000020.1 GCA_025360945.1 Rhizobacter sp.
GCCGACAGTCTCGCCGCCGCAAAGAGCAGCCCGCAGATCGAGATCTTCCGCAAGAAGGGCATCGAGGTGCTTTTGCTGATCGACCGTGTCGACGAGTGGATGCTGAGCCATCTGTACGAGTTCGACGGCAAGGCGCTGCAGAGCGTGGCGAAGGGCGCCGTCGACCTCGGCAAGCTGCAGGACGAGGCCGAGAAGAAGCAGGCCGAAGAGGCCGCGACCGCATTCAAGCCGGTGCTCGACCGTCTGAAGGAAGCGCTGAAGGACCGTGCGAAGGACGTGCGCGTGACGACGCGACTGGTCGACTCACCCGCGTGTCTGGTCGTCGAGGAGGGTGACATGAGCGGGCACCTGGCGCGGTTGCTGAAGCAGGCCGGGCAGAGTGCGCCGAAGTCACTGCCGACGCTGGAGGTGAATGCCGAGCACGCGCTGGTCAAGCGGCTCGATGGCAGCGCGCATTTCGACGCGCTTGCGAACATCCTGTTCGATCAGGCCATGCTGGCCGAAGGCGGGCAGCTTGAGGATCCGGCGGCGTATGTACGGCGGGTCAACGCGCTGCTGGTTGGCTGACACGTTGGTCATAAAATGACAAGAAGGCCGGTCTGTCCACCGGCCTTCTTGTCTAAGAGCGGGTTCGTTCAGCTTTGGCGCCGACTCCCCATGAGGCCGACTGCACCGAGGCCGGCCAGCATCAGCGCGTACGGCTCGGGCTCCGGCGGCGGAGTTGCTGTGAAGTTGACGCCGACGACAAACTCGTTGAAGGCGCCATTGGTGCTGCCGTCGTCGTTGAAGTCGATGACGTACTGGAACTTGCCCTGGCGGTATGCCCCGTGCCGAGGTCGTCGGAGCTGAATCCGAGTGCTCTCGTTTCATTCGCGATTCCATCGGACACGGGGGACATTCAATGTGTGCCCCATGGCATGGATTGGCGCGGTATCGACCATCCCTGAGGTCGGTGGTTCAATAACCGCCGAGTGGCGCTTCACCCATCGCGTCGATCTGCTGTTGCAGGCGGGTCGTTTGCTCGACCCAGTATTTCGGGCTCTCAAACCACGGGAACGCGATCGGAAATGCGGGGTCGCTCCAGCGCCTTGCAATCCACGCGCTGTGGCGAATGATGCGCAGTGTGCGCAACGGTTCGACCAGGCGCAACTCGCGCCAGTCGAAGTCCATGAACTGCTCGTAACCGTCGAGCACGGCGGCGAGCTGACGCGTCATCGCGGTGCGGTCGCCCGAGAGCAGCATCCACAGGTCTTGCGTGGCCGGGCCGGTGACGGCATCGTCCAGGTCGACGAAGTGCGGGCCTGCGTGGGTCCAGAGCACGTTGCCAAGATGGCAGTCGCCGTGAAGGCGAATCTGGCGTGGAGCATCGCCGCGACCAAAGGCCTCGGCGGCGGCGGTCAGAGCCTCCTGCGTGACCCGTTGCCATGCGGCCTCGGCATCGGGGGGGATTTGGCCTTGAGCGAGCAGCCAGTCGCGCTCATTGGTGCCGAAGGTCTGCACATTCAAGGTTTCGCGAAACTCGAAGGGCTTGAGCGCGCCGACCGCATGCATGCGGCCGATGAAGCGCCCCAGCCATTCGAGCGTGCCCGCGTCCTCGAGTTCGGGCGCCCGGCCTGCCAACCGAGCGCTGACGCTAAAGCGATAGCTACCGAGCGGCGTATCCAGCTGCGCCAGCGTCGCACCGATCAGCGAGACCCGGTCGACGTGGCGCGACGCCGAGTCGATGGTGAGCGGCCAAACCGCTGCGACCGGGATTTCGCGCGCTGCGAGCTCGTTGGCGAACGCGTGTTCTTCGAGGATCTGCGCGTCACTCCAGCGCCCCGGGCGATAAAACTTGCCGACGAGCACGCGGCCGTCTTCGAGAAAGACCTGGAACACGCGGTTCTCGTACGAATTGAGCTGGATCAGCCGGCCGTCGCCGCGCAAGCCGACAGCGTCGAGCGCATCGAGCACGATGTCGGGGCTGAGACCCGCGTACGGGGTCTCTGAGGGGGAGGTGGTCATGCGCCGATGCTACGCGTCGGCGCGCTGCGCGGTTAGTGGCGCGCTCCGCTCGAGAATCGCGGCTCATCCACCACCACACCGCCCATCTCCTCGCTATCGAGGCCCGGCTGCGTATCGGGCGCGCTGTCGGATGCAGCATGCGATGCGCGACGCATCGGCCGCGTGCCGGGCAGCGGAGCAAACTCGCTGCTGCTGAAACCGTCGCGCGAGTCGGGCGCGAAGAACGAGTCCTGGAATACGGTCGAGTCCTGCCACAGCGCGGTACGCTCGGCACGGCGCGAGGCGACGGTGTTCGAAAGCGAATTGCGCGCCTGGTGAAGATTAGCCGCCGGGGCGGGCGCGGGCTGCGGGCCACGTGTGGGGGTGCCGCTGCTGGGTACAAGCAACTGCAACTCGGCCACGGATGGCAACTGGTCCACCGGGCAGCGCAGGTAGCGCACGCGGCAGGCACTGAGCACCGACTGCTTGATCTGCATCAGGCGGCGCGAGTTGCCGCGGTCGGTGTCGAGGTCGATCGCCGCCAGCACGCGGCCATTCGCACTGCACACCGCAAAGGTCACGTGACTGGTGCCGAGCAGGTCGAACCAAAAGCGCACTTCGCTCGGATCAGTCGGTTGACAAAACCGCACCAGCGGTAGCTTGGACAGCACGATGTGATGCGGCAGCGCTTCGCGCAACAGGCGGTAGACGCGGCGCTCATCAGTCGAGAACACCGGCCGGGCCGCGAGCGCCCACTCGGTCGGCAGCGCAAGCACCTTCTTCGGCTGGCGCCGAAACGCCCACAGGCAAATCACCAGTGCCAGCAAGGCAAGGGCAACGAGCGCAACAATCCACGGGAGCGTTTGCATGTCGGGCAGTGCGGTTCGGTTGTACAGGCCGAGTGGCCACGTCGGGACGACGCCTTCAATCAGCAACTGTAACGGATGAGATCTTGCCCGGGACTTTCCGCCCATCCCCGAGATGAGGGTGGCACGCCGCGGCCTCGGTCTGCGTGCACAAAGCACGCCTGATTGTCACTCTTCTGCGACGTGAGCAGCCTTGTTGAGTGATGCCTTGACCTCGCCGAGCACGTCGAGAATGCCGTTCACCTGGTGCGCATGCACCTTGAGGCGGTAGTCGAGTTCGGCGACCCGTTGCTCGACTAACTCGCCGACGTGAGAAGCCAGCGTGTCGGGCGGCAACTTCAACCATGCGTCGGACTCGGAGCCTTCGCGCACGACCGTCGCCCCGGCATTGCGGGCGATCTTCAGCATCACGGTGTTTGCGCTCAGAGCGTGGATAAACAGCGTTTCGACGCCGCGATTGCGCGCATGCAGCATTGCATGTTCGAATAGACGCCGACCGAAACCCCGGGCCCGCGCATGCGGCAATACCGATACGCCGAACTCCGAGCTTGCCGCGCCGGGGGTCGTCGGGTTGGGAGCGGCGTGCGCCAGGTGCGCCATCGCGATTAGCTCGAGCCGGCGGCTGAAAATACCGAACACCTCGTCCTGCTCAAAATCGAGCATGTCGACGTACTTGGAAATCTGCGCATCCGAGGCTGGATAACCGAAACGAAGAAAGCGGTCGCTCACACCCAGTGCAAGCAGATGGGCCGTGATGCGTTCGCGATGACGAGGGCACAGAGAGCGGATCGGCACCCATGTCCAGTTGGGCGTCAAGGCCGGGGCGGGTGAAGAAGGGGTCTGGCGGGAGTCAGAGGTGTTCATGGAACAGGCCTCCTGTGTTACGGGTTAACCCCAGTCTACGTCTTTCGGTTAGGCAAGGCTCCCAAAATGTTGCGCCGCAGCACGGGGGGACTTGTGCCAACTCTGCTATAGTTGAAGGCTTTTCCGACTTTTGCCCCCGGGAGAGGTCGCGTGAGAGACCGCCAATTCAAAGAAGCGGTACCGAGCGCAGCGAAATGTGGGGCTCATCAACCAAGCGAACTTACCCATGAAAACCTTCAGCGCCAAACCGGCCGAAGTGGTGCATGAGTGGTTTGTGATTGACGCAACCGATAAGGTTCTCGGTAGGGTGGCCAGTGAAGTCGCCCTCCGCTTGCGCGGCAAACACAAGGCCATCTACACGCCTCACGTCGATACCGGCGATTTCATCGTCATCGTCAACGCCGACAAGATCCGCGTCACCGGCAACAAGGCCAATGACAAGGTGTACTACCGTCATTCGGGCTACCCGGGCGGTATCCACGCGACCAAGTTCAAGGACATGCAGGCCAAACACCCGACGCGCGCCATCGAGAAAGCCGTAAAGGGCATGCTCCCGAAGGGTCCGCTGGGCTATGCGATGGTCAAGAAGCTGAAGGTGTATGCCGGTGCTTCGCATCCGCACACGGCTCAGCAGCCCAAAGTGCTGGACATCTAAGGAGCGGCAGCAATGATTGGAATTTGGAACTACGGGACCGGCCGCCGCAAATCGTCGGTGGCACGCGTCTTCATCAAGAAGGGCACCGGCCAGATCATCGTCAACGGCAAGACCGTCGACGAGTATTTCGGCCGTCAGACGTCCATCATGGTTGTGCGCCAGCCGCTGGTGCTAACCTCGAATGATGCCGCCTTCGACGTCAAGGTCAACGTGCATGGCGGTGGTGAATCGGGCCAAGCCGGCGCGGTGCGTCACGGCATCACCCGTGCACTGATCGACTACGACGAAACGCTCAAGCCGTCGCTCAAGCATGCCGGCTTCGTGACGCGCGACGCGCGCGAAGTCGAACGCAAGAAGGTCGGCCTGCACGGCGCGCGCCGTCGCAAGCAGTTCAGCAAGCGTTAACAGGACGCATCGCCACACGTCAGCGGGGCGCCTTCGGGCGCCCTTTCTCTTTGGCCGGGCGCTTCTACAATCGCGCCTCTTCGACGAGAACGCCACCGATGCGCCTGAAGTTGTTGCGCCGCCGTCTGTCGATCAGCGCGCCGCGCATGATCGTACGCAGCCACCTGCCGTGGCCGCTGCGTTGGGCCGTAGTCGCGCTGATGATCGGCTTCTCGGCGGCGATCGCGCTGTGGGCGTTCGATTTCGGCAAGAACATCGCCGGGCTGGATCGGCACTCGATCGACGAGCTTCAGGCACTGCGTGTCGAGGTTGCGCAATTGCGCGGCGAGCGCGAGCAGGCGATCTCAGTTGCCAATACGGCGCAAAGTCTGCTAACAACCGAGAAGACGGTGCAGGACAAACTCGCCCAACAACTCAAACTGGCCGAGGCCGAGAACATAGACCTGAAAGCCGACCTCGGCTTCTTTGAGCGCTTGCTGCCCGCGGGCGCGTCCGACGGCGTGACGATCCGCGGCCTGCAAGCCGAAGCGAACGCACCTGGCCAACTGCGCTTCCAGCTGCTGGCGATGCAGGCGGGCAAGCGAGCGCCCGAGTTCAATGGCCGCTATGACGTGACGCTCAGCGGCACGCTCGATGGCAACCCCTGGATCTTTGCCCGACCCGGCGGCGCTCAGGCTTTGCAGCTCAAACAGTACACGCGCGTAGAGGGCGTGATCGACCATCCGCCGCAGGCCGTGGTAAAAACGGTCTCGGTCAGGGTGATGGACTTGAACGGCGCGGTGCGAGCCACCCTGACCGTCAAGCCGTAGCAGCCGGCGACAGGCTGATTCCAACGGAGATGCCCGCATGTTCGGCAAACAGAAGCAGCCACCGATCCGCTCGCTGGTCGGCGAGGGCACCGTGATCCACGGCGAATTGCGTTTTACCGAAGGTCTGCGCATCGATGGCGAGGTGCAGGGCGACGTGATCGCGTTCGGTGAAGGCCACAGCATCCTCGTGATCAGCGAAAACGCCCGCGTGATCGGCAAGGTCAAGGGTGGTCACGTCATCATCAACGGCTTCGTTCATGGGCCGGTGCATTCGACCGAGCTGCTCGAGCTGCAGCCCAAGTCCGCCATCGTCGGGGATGTGCGCTACGAGGTGCTTGAAATGCACCAGGGTGCCACCATTGATGGTGATCTGAAGCCATTGAAAGCCGACGAAAGACCCGGTCTCAAGCTGGCCGCGTCGAATCCCGGATAATCAGGCCATTGGCATATCGCCGAAGGAGATCTCGATGAGCGCCCTCGCAGAACACACCCACGCCGCCGACCCCGTCCACGCACTTCCCGCCTCGGACGAGCCTCCAGTGCCGCTGGTCTTCACCGACAGTGCCGCCAACAAGGTCAAGGAGCTGGTCGACGAAGAAGGCAACCCCGAGCTGAAGCTGCGCGTGTTCGTGCAAGGGGGCGGCTGCTCCGGCTTCCAGTACGGCTTCACCTTCGACGAGATCGTCAATGACGACGACACGCAGATGAGCAAGAACGGCGTCACGTTACTAATCGACGCGATGAGCCTGCAATACTTGGCTGGCGCTGAGATCGACTACAAGGACGATTTGCAAGGCGCGCAGTTCGTGATCAAGAACCCGAACGCGACGACGACTTGCGGCTGCGGTTCGAGCTTCTCTGCCTGAACGGCCTTCAGCGCAAGACGAGAGCCGCCTGCGGGCGGCTTTTTTACTGGGCCATGATGAACTGACGCAGCAACGCGAACGCCGCGTCGGGTTCATCGCGCCATGCGCCGTGGCCCGAACCATCGAACACGGCAAGCTGCGCGAACAACGCGGGTAGCGCGGCGGCGATGTCCTGCGAATCGTCCAGCGGGCACACCGGATCGAGCGCGCCGGCCATCACCAGTACCGGGCATCGCGCCCGTGCCAGACCAGGCAGAAGGTTCATGGTCTGCTGTTCGCCACCGGCTGATGCGAAGAGGATCTCTTCGTTGAATACGATGCGCCGGGCAGCAAAGTCGTTTGCGGGTTGAACGGTGTTGTAGAACGGCTTACAGACGAGGTTGTACGGTGCCCAGGTGGTCGCACTCGGCATCGCCCAGAAGCGCTCGGCGACCTCACGTGCCTCGGCCCCACCCAGGCGCTCGAACATCGCGAGCTTGCGCGCGAGGCCCAGGTGCGGCGAGGTACTCGACAGGACCACCTTGCCGGGATGCCGCGGATGACGCGCGATGTAGCGCTGCGCGACGAAGCCGCCAAACGATTGGCCAAGCACGATCGGCCGCACGATGCCGAGCGCATCGCACAGCCGCACCACGTCGTCGGCGAAGGTATCCAGCGTCCATTCGGCCGCAGGACGCCGGTCGCTGCGGCCATGGCCGCGCTGGTCGAAGTAGACGATCTGCGCGATGTCGGCGAG
>JANYBE010000134.1 GCA_025360945.1 Rhizobacter sp.
GATCGAGGATCACCGCGAACTCGCCCGCGAAGCACGGGTCGTAGGCGCGACAGTTTGGCACTGTGGACGCTTGCAGCAGACTGCTGCCGTCCTGGTGCTGCAACCCTTCTCCGCCGAGCGTCGTGCGGCCCGCCGTGGCGCCGAGCAGGAAGCCGCGCGCACGCTGATCGGCGGCCGCCCAGATCAGGTCGCCGACGCGCTGGAACCCGAACATCGAGTAGTAGATGTAGAACGGCAACATCGCCTGGCCGTGCACCGAATAGCTCGTGGCCGCGGCGGTCCAACTGCTGATCGCGCTGGCCTCGCTGATGCCTTCCTCAAGGATCTGCCCGTCGGTGGCTTCGCGATAACTCAGGATCGAGCCGATGTCCTCGGGCTCGTAGGTCTGGCCCGCGCTCGAATAGATGCCGACCTGCTTGAATAGGTTGGCCATGCCGAACGTGCGCGCCTCGTCGGCGACGATGGGCACGACCCGCGGGCCGAGGCCCTCGTCCTTCAGGAGATGGGTCAGCATGCGCACGAAGGCCATTGTCGTGCTCATCTCTTTGCCGTCGGCCCGGGTCGCGAACTCGCCGTAGTTCGTCAGCACAGGTACCGATACGCCGGCCGCCACGTCGACACGTGCGGGCAGGCTGCCGCCGAGCGCTTCGCGCCGCGCGAGCAGGTAGCGCATCTCGGGACTGTCGGCTGCTGGCTTGACGAACTCTAGCGCGGCGGCCTGGTCGTCGGTCAGCGGCAGGTCGAAACGGTTGCGGAAGGCGATCAGGTCTTCGCGCTCGAGCTTCTTCTGCTGGTGCGTGGTCATGCGGCCCTGGCCGGCCCCGCCCATGCCGTAGCCCTTCTTGGTCTGGGCGAGGATCACGGTCGGCCGGCCGGTCGTGTGCATCGCTTCGAAATACGCGGCGTGGATCTTCACGAGGTCATGGCCACCGCGCTTCAATCGATCGATTTGATCGTCGCTGAGTCCTTGCACCAGCGCCGCGAGCTGCGGGTTCTGGCCGAAGAAATGGTCGCGGTTGTAGCGCCCGTCCTTCGCGGCAAAGGTTTGGAACTGGCCGTCGACGGTCTGCGAGAACGCACGCGCCAGCGCGCCCTCGGCATCGCGTGCGAAGAGTCCGTCCCAGTCGGAACCCCAGACGAGCTTGATGACGCGCCATCCTGCGCCCGCGAACAGCCCCTCGAGTTCATCGATGACGCGGCTGTTGCCCCGCACCGGACCGTCGAGCCGCTGAAGGTTGCAGTTGACGACCCAGATCAGGTTGTCCAGGTTCTCGCGCGACGCGAAGCGTCAACGCCGACATGCTCTCGGGCTCGACCATCTCGCCGTCGCCGAACACGCCCCACACCTTGCGCGAACCCGTGTCGAGCAGATTGCGGTGTTGCAGATAACGCATGAACCGCGCGTGGAAGATCGAGCTGATCGGGCCGAGGCCCATCGAGCCGGTGGGAAACTGCCAGAACGTCGGCATCAGCCACGGATGCGGGTAGCTACTGAGGCCTTGCGCGCCATGCGCGCGCGCGGTGAGCTCCTGCCGATAGTGCGCCAGATCCTCCTCGCTCAGGCGACCTTCCAGAAAGGCGCGCGCATACACGCCCGGGGCCGAATGCGGTTGATAGAAAACGAGATCGCCGCCGGCGCCGCCTCGCGCGCCTCGAAAGAAGTGGTTGAAGCCGACTTCGAACAAATCGGCGGCACTCGCATAGCTCGCGATGTGCCCACCGAGTTCTCCGTAGGCCTTGTTGGCGCGCACGACCATCGCCAGCGCATTCCAGCGCATCAAGGAGGCGAGGCGCTCCTCGATGGCCAGGTCGCCGGGAAAGCTTGGTTGCTGCGCGAGCGGAATGGTGTTGACGTAAGGCGTGCCGCGGACGGGCTGCCATCCGATCGACGGGTCGCGCGCCGTGGCGGCGAGCACGTCCATGATCTCGCGCACGCGTTCGGGGCCGGCCGCTTGCAGGACGGGCGCGAGTGCGGCCTGCCACTCTGCGGTTTCCGGCGGGTCGCTGTCGACCGTGACGGCGGCGCCGAGGTACGCCTGGATCAAGGGGTTACTCATTGTTTTTCTCCTGTGTCGCCGCACTGTCGAGATGCTCGCGCAGCATAAGTGCTCGAAGGATTCGGTGTCGCAAGGCCTGCGCACGACACAGAAATTGGCCGCGTCAGCCGGGACCGTGGCGCGATTCGCGGGTGACGACTTCACGGTGATTCTGGAAGGTCTGCGCGGCGCGGATGACGCGAAGGCGCTTTCGAGCAAGCTGATCGAGACGCTCTTGGCGCCAAATTGCCTTGGCGGGCAAACTCATCGTGATAACTGCAAGCGTCGGGATTGCCATGCGCAGTGAAGGCGAGACCGATGGCGTTGAACTGTGACGCGCAGATGCGGCCTTGTATGAAGCCACGCGCCGAGGTCGCAACCGATTCTTCTGTGAAGCGTCCGACCCGCTGGCCGGGCATCGTTAGCTTGAGCGAAGCCTCGATCGACCCTAGGCTCTGGTTGTTGCCGCGAAGTCGTGCAACGCGGTCTAGGCGGAGGTACCGGGCGAGAAGAAGAAGGCCGAGCCCAGCGTCATGGTCACGTTGTCTGGCAGCAGGCCCAAAGCTTCGTCTGGCGCATCGATCAGTTCGCACCAGTCGCTGCGCACGCGCAGGTCGACGAGCGAGATGCGGTGGCAGGCGTAGGCAAAAGCGATCGGGATGCCACGCCCCATACAGCGGCGTAGCAGGCGTGGCCGCCGCCGAGGATCGAAATTTTCATGAATCATCCGTTCGTGTCATATTGGAGCGCCAAGGGCCGGCCCAGTCATAAACATTCACGACGGATATACATCACTTATCATATGTTTATTTGTCAAGCATTTCTGCGATCCCAAAACACGGCACCACACAGGGCAATACCTAGGACGTAGAGCAGCCAGGTCTGCGAGATTGCATAGGGATACAGCATCAACGCGACGCCTATCCATCGCGTCCGCGGGCGCCCTACTTTCTTGCCGTAGCGGTATGCAGCGATGCCTGCAAGCCCGAAGATCACTGCGCCGAAGATGTACGCCGGACTGGGCAGGCTCAGCCCGAGTGATTGAAGGGTCTCGAGGTCATCCATTGGAGGCTCATGGCTTAACTGATTTCAACACGAACCGGCGTCGAGCTACGGCGCGTCGGGGATGGGTCTGATGACAGGACTACGTTGCTGCGGGCGGTTGATGGCCGGCCTGGATTGGTCGTCGACGGTCGAACTCGACGAGGCATCGCTTCAAACGGCAGATGTTTCTACTCGGTCTTCAACGCTTGATCGCGATGAGCGTTGGGCCAGGCCCCCCGCGCCAGAATGGTTGTCGTTCCTTTAGATCTTGTATCTGAGGTTCAGGGTCTCAGATAGTGGTGGGAGGCGGTGGAGCTTGTGGTCGAAGGTCGGCGCGGTGGTCAACGCAACGCGTTGTCCACGGCAAGCCGGC
>JANYBE010000155.1 GCA_025360945.1 Rhizobacter sp.
AAGGCCCATTCGGCGAGCGCGGCATCGAAATCGTCGCCACCGAGCGCCGAATCGCCGCCGGTCGCGATGACCTCGAACACGCCTGCGCTCAGACGCAGCAACGAGATGTCGAAGGTGCCGCCGCCGAGGTCATAGACCGCGTACAGGCCTTCGGCGCTGTTCTCGAGGCCGTAGGCGATCGCGGCCGCGGTGGGCTCGCTGATCAGGCGCAGCACATTCAGGCCGGCGAGCTGCGCGGCGTCCTTCGTGGCCTGGCGCTGCGCGTCGTCGAAGTACGCGGGCACGGTGACGACGGCACCAAAGATGTCGTCGGCAAAGGTGTCTTCAGCACGAAAGCGCAGGGTGGCCAGAATCTCGGCCGAGACTTCGACCGGGGACTTCACGCCTCCCGCAGTTCGAATCAGCACCATCCCCGGCGCCTCGACGAACTCGTACGGCAGCTTGTCGCGGCCCTCGATGTCGGCCAGGCCGCGACCCATTAAGCGCTTGACCGACACGATCGTGTTGCGCGGATCGGTGGCGGCCTCGGCCAGCGCCGCGCCGCCGATCTGCCGCTTGTTGTCCGCAAGATAGCGCACCGCCGACGGCAGGATCACACGCCCGGCGTCGTCGGGCAGACACTCGGCCACGCCATTGCGCACCGCAGCCACCAGCGAATGCGTGGTGCCGAGGTCGATGCCGACGGCGATTCGGCGCTGGTGTGGATCGGGTGCGCCGCCGGGTTCGGAAATTTGCAGAAGAGCCATGCGCCTATTGTCCCAGCGCTTCGAGCCGCTGGTCGATGTCATGGGCAAAGCGCTCGACGAACATGAGGGCTCTGACCTGCTGCGCTGCTGCCGCATGATCGTGGTCACGGTCCAGCGTGGCCTCGAGCCGCGTCAATGCTGCTTGGCGATGATCGGTGACCTGCTGAACCAGCGCGTCGACATCGTCGACGGTGCGCGCGTCGTCCAGTGCCTCGCGCCATTCCATCTGCTGCACTAGGAATGCGGTCGGCATCGCGGTGTTGTTTTCGGCTTCGATCGGCGCACCGTTCAACTCGCAGAGATAGGCTGCGCGCCTGATCGGATCCTTGAGCCGCTGATAGGCCTCATTGACGCGCACCGCCCACTGCATGGCCACGCGTTGCGCTGCAGCGCCTTCGGCCGCGAAGCGATCAGGATGAACCTCGCCCTGCAAGGTGCGCCAGCGCGCATCGAGCGCGGCGCGGTCCTGGGTGAAGCGCGGGGGGGTATCGAAGAGCTCGAAGACGGTGCTGGCGAGATCGAGTCGCATCAGACCCGGAACGATTCGCCGCAGCCGCAGCGGTCTTTCTCGCGCGGGTTGTGGAACTTGAAACCTTCGTTCAGGCCTTCGCGCACGAAGTCGAGTTCGGTGCCGTCGATGTAGGGCAGGCTCTTTGGGTCGACGATGACCTTTACGCCATGGCCTTCGAACACCGTGTCTTCGGGCGCTAACTCGTCGGCGTACTCGAGCTTGTAGGCCAGGCCCGAACAGCCAGTCGTCTTCACGCCCAAGCGCACGCCCACGCCTTTGCCGCGCTTGGCCATGTAGCGCGTCACATGACGCGCTGCGGCTTCGGTCAAGGTCACAGCCATGAAATTAGGCTGCCTTCTGGACCGATGCGGTCTTGGCCTTGTAGTCGTTCACCGCCGCTTTGATCGCGTCTTCGGCGAGGATCGAACAGTGAATCTTCACCGGCGGCAGCGCCAGCTCTTCGGCGATGTGGGTGTTCTTGATCGTCAACGCTTCGTCCAGCGACTTGCCCTTGACCCACTCGGTCACGAGCGAACTCGACGCGATCGCCGAGCCGCAGCCGTAGGTCTTGAACTTCGCGTCCTCGATCAGCCCGGTGACCGGGTTGACCTTGATCTGCAGCTTCATCACGTCGCCGCAAGCCGGCGCGCCGACCATGCCGGTGCCGACCGTGTCGTCGCCCTTGTCGAACGAACCCACGTTGCGCGGATTTTCGTAGTGCTCAACCACTTTTTCGCTGTATGCCATGTCGTACTCCTGAATTCAGTGTTCAGCCCACTGGATGGTGCTGATGTCGATGCCTTCCTTGTGCATGTCCCACAGTGGGGAAAGATCACGCAGCTTGGCGACGCGGTCCTTCAAGGTCGTGATCACGTAGTCGATTTCCTCGACTGTCGTGAAACGGCCGATCGTCATACGCAGGCTCGAATGCGCAAGTTCGTCGCTGCGGCCGAGCGCACGCAGCACATAACTCGGCTCCAGGCTCGCGGACGTGCAGGCCGAGCCCGACGACACGGCAATGCCCTTCACGCCCATGATCAACGATTCGCCTTCGACGAAGTTGAAGCTCATGTTGACGTTGTGCGGCACACGCTGTTCGGCATGGCCGTTCAAGAAGGTCTGCTCAATGTCCTTCAAGCCGTTGATCAGCCGCTGCGACAGCATGCGGATGCGTTCGCGCTCCACACCCATCTCGGCCCTCGCGATCGCATAGGCCTCGCCCATGCCGACGATCTGGTGCGTTGCCAGCGTGCCCGAGCGCATGCCGCGCTCGTGGCCGCCGCCGTGCATCTGTGCCTCTATGCGCACGCGCGGCTTACGGCGCACATACAAGGCTCCTATGCCCTTTGGGCCATAGGTCTTGTGCGACGCCAAGCTCATCAGATCGACCGGCAGCCTGGCCAGGTCGATATCGACCTTGCCGGTTGCCTGCGCTGCATCGACATGGAAGATGATGCCGCGCTCGCGGCACATCTTGCCGATGGTCTCGATGTCCTGGATCACGCCGATCTCGTTGTTGACGAACAGTATCGAGACCAGAATCGTGTCGGCGCGCAGCGCGGCCTGAAGCTTAGCCAAATCGACAAGACCATCTTCCCGCACGTCGAGGTAGGTCACTTCGAAGCCCTGCCGCTCGAGCTCGCGCATCGTGTCGAGCACGGCTTTGTGCTCGGTCTTCAGCGTGATCAGGTGCTTGCCGCGCGTCTTGTAGAACTGCGCGGCACCTTTGAGCGCGAGATTGATCGATTCGGTCGCGCCCGAAGTCCAGACGATTTCGCGCGGGTCGGCACCGACCAGCGCCGCGACCTGTTCACGCGCCCGCTCGACCGCGGCCTCCGCCTCCCAGCCCCACGCGTGACTGCGCGATGCTGGGTTGCCGAAATGCTCGCGCAGCCACGGGATCATCGCGTCAACGACGCGCTGATCGACCGGCGTGGTCGCGCCGTAGTCCATATAGATGGGGAAGTGCGGGGTCATGTCCATGTGAAGGCAGGCGTCATCAACGCGGCATCGCGCCGCGGTCTCGGGGAGGTGATTTACTTCGAGAAGGCGGCGCCGAACGCGAACACCGAATTCGGCGCCGTGATCTTGATCGGCTTGACCACCGGCTGCGACGAGATCGCCCGCTTCACCGGCTGCTCTTCGATCGACACACCCTTGGCGAGCTGCTCGTCGACCAGCTTGCGCAGCGACACCGAGTCGAGGAACTCGATCATCTTGGTGTTCAGGCTGGCCCATAGATCGTGCGTCATGCAGCGACCCGAGTCTTCGCCCATGCAATTTTCCTTGCCAGCGCAACCGGTCGCATCGATCGGCTCGTCGACGGCGACGATGATGTCGGCCACGGTGATCTGGTCGGCCTTGCGGCCCAGCGAATAGCCTCCGCCCGGGCCGCGCGTGCTTTCGACGAGCTCGTGGCGGCGCAGCTTGCCGAACAGCTGCTCCAGGTATGACAGCGAAATCTGTTGCCGTCCGCTGATCGCCGCCAGGGCCACGGGCCCAGTGTTCTCGCGCAGAGCGAGATCGATCATGGCGGTCACCGCGAAACGGCCCTTGGTGGTCAAACGCATGAAATTCTCCTTAGCCTGTGTCGGCGGTTGGGCTGTGAAAATGCAGCCTCGGCTGACCGACGAGCCCGGGAAGTCGGGGGTTAACCCGATGAATCCCGAGTAGTTTCGTCAAGTATAGCTGAAGCCGACAAATTCGGTCGAGATTGAGCCGGGAAGTTCCCTTCTTCGATCAGGGAATCAGCCCTGACTCCGCCCCGTGACCAGCGGCACGATGTTGTCGGAGCCGGACGCGCCGAAGGCTTGTTCGCGAAGGTGGGCGAGTTGATCGCGCACGCGCGCCGCTTTTTCGAACTCGAGGTTGCGGGCGTGGTCGAGCATCTGTTTTTCCAGCAGCTTGATGCGCTTGCTCAAGTCCTTCTCGCTCAGCGCCT
>JANYBE010000157.1 GCA_025360945.1 Rhizobacter sp.
AGCAAGCTCAGGTAGGCATCGCCCAGGTGGCGTCGCAGGAAGAAGTACCGGCGCAGCCGGGAGTTCAGGTTTCTCCACCATCGAGCTCGAGCGCGGTGTGTCTTCCAGGGCCGTGCGCACGTCGGCCACGAGGGCCACGAACCCCGCGCCCAGCTGAGCGTGCAGTTCATTCCAGCGCTGCCAGAAGGCCGTCGATGTCGGCTTCTTGCGGTGCAAGCGGCACACCTGCCGCACCCAGTAGAGCGCCGTGTTGCGCCGCTGCGCGATGGCCGCGAGCTTGCCGTCGAGCACCCGCGCAAAGCCCAGCACGTCATCGCGCTGGCGCTGCCAGGTGGCGCGCTTGCACTTCGGCCTGACGGGCACGGCCCAGCCGCGCGGAAAGCCTGCGGCCGCCGCCGCCGTCCTTGGCCGCGCCCACCTCGAGCTCGAGGGCCTCGCGTCGGGAAGTACAGCCCTTGGCCAGGCGTGCCAGCACGTTGGTCACCGCCTCGCACTGCTGGCGGACATGGCACACATCGCCGTGGCACGGCTTGTCGCCCCAGGCGGCGACTTGGCCCGCGCGCAGCCCGGCGCCCGCGTCGGCCCCACGGTGTAATCGCGATCGAGCCCTTGCTTGGCGACGTCCAGCAGGTGCACGCCCCAGGTGTCAGCGTCGCGCTGCTCGACGCCCTGCGGCAGATAGCAATAGGTCGATCCGGCATCGATGCCGGCCAGCACCGGCTGCTCGCCCTGGAAGATCTCGTCGTGCAGACCCCCACGCGCATGTCCGACAGATCCTGCGCGTGGTTGATCGCCCCGGCGCGCTGCGCGGCCTGCACGACCCAGGTGTGAATCGTCCCGATACTGAGGCGACAGACCGAACAGGTCACGCAGCAGCTCCACCACATGGCGGTACGAGCCGTGCACGATCAGGATGACGGCCAGCGCAAAGCGCCGCACCCAGGCCTCGCTCACCCGCTAGAACGTCTCGGCCAACGGCGCTGTGGGCGGCTCGGCAAACAACATCGACCGCCCGGCGCGCACGCTCCCCACGCTTCCTCTGCACGCGCACGAACTTGCGACTCGTGCCGTGCCGGCGGGCCATGCGTGCCACGGGCTCAGAGGCTGTGAGTTTTTCGGTTGTCGACATTGGTGCGACTGCTGCCGATGCTTGACGTGGTCGCCTCCGCGTGTCGTCGAATTGCGCAGACGATGCCCGTGATTGGTGCCGGGTTCCCGATCCTGGGGCGTGCTGAGTGCTTTTGGGTCATTTCTTGCCCTCTCATGCGGCCTGCGCGCCCATTGCGGACGGGCCTGTGCTCCAACCGATGAGCTGGGGTGCGAGCACGGCCATGCGCAACAGGTTGTGCGCCAGCACGAACAGGCCCACCACCGAGCGGACCTTGGCCAAGCCACGCACGGGCATGCGCAGCAGTCCTCGGTTGCGCGCTTGCGCGTTGACGCATTCGGCCGTTGCCGCGCGCTCCTTGTAGATTTCCTTGGCCTCGTCGCTGGCCATGCGCGCTCGCCATTGGGCCACCGCCTCAGAGTCATCGGGCTTGGGCTGGTGCTTGTCCTGCTCGACCTCGTTGCCCTGCTCGTCCTTCTTCGCCCTGGGTTCGGGCACCGGCGCATAGACCTCGGTCCTGTCGGCCACCGCGTCGATCTGCTCATGCGCGGGGAAGCCGCCATCGACCAGCCACTGATCCGGGCTGCGACCCAGGCGCTGCTCGACCTGCTCGACCATCGGGGCCAGCTGGGCCATGTCGCTGCCGGCGTTGACCACGTCCATGCCGACGATGACCTGCTCTTCGCAGGTGGTGGCGAACTGCACGTTGTAGGCCGGCCGGAAGCCGCCGTCGCCCATCTTCATCACGCGCGCGTCAACATCGGTGGTGCTCGCTCTGGCCTCGGCCTTGGAGCCGTTGCGCTTCTTGGCCGCGGCCACTTCGGGCAGTTGCTCCAGCGCGGCTCGGATGCGCTCTTCGCGCTCCTGGGCCGCGCGCAGCCTGGCTGCCTGCGCTTGCCGCTTGGCAAGGCCGGGGTCCGCCTGGGCCTGCGTCTTGATCGTTTGCACCAGCTCGCGCGCCTGGCTCAGGTGTTCGTCCAGGCTGGCCTGGCGGCGAAACGAGGCCGCACCAGCATCGGCGCGAACACGCATCCCATCTTGCGCCACGCGCTCCAGGCTGATCGCACCGACGGCGGCCAATGAGGCCACGTTGTCGGTGAGCAGCTCGTCCATCAGCGTTTCGTTGCCTGCGCGGAAGTCGTTGAGCGCGTGGTAGTTCACCGACACGCCGCCGCAGATCCACCGATACGCGTCGTGCTCCAGGACCAGCCGCGCCACTTCGCGCCCGCTGCCCACGCCCTCCAGCGTGGCGTACAGCCACAGCGCGAACAGGATGCGCGGGTCGATCGCCGCACGTCCTGCGTTGCTGCCGCGCGCCTTGACCGCCTCGATCAACTTGCTCAGGTCCTGACGCACGACGTAGCCCCACACCAGCCGGGCCCGATGGTCTTCTGGCAGCAACGATTCGAGGTCCGAGGCCCGCAACTCGACTTGCGAGCGGTTGGGTCGCAGCAGTCGCGGCGATCCTTGGCCTCGCTTGCGCGCCGCCTCGGCTTGTGCCCGCTGCACCTGCGCCTGGCTGGGCTCGGGCATATCCTCGAACAGGCCCGCCAACGCCTGCTCCGTGTCGCGATCAGTAGGTGTCGTCATGCCCAAAGACAAGCCAGTTGTGTGCCAGCGTGAGGGGCTCGGAGAAAAACTCTCACTCTCTCAGCCCACCCGCGGCGATCACTTCCACTGCAACGCGCTGATGCAAGTCCGGTTCACCGGTAAGCCGGCGTAGCTCAAAGACAATGCTCTCAAGAAACAAAACGTTCCGCAATGCGAAACGGTCACTGACAAAGCGTTTCTTCGCGAACGCCTAGCCCGCACAGCGGGCTTGGGAAGCTGATTAGCAAGAATGTTCAGCCCACCGCAGGTGATGCTCCGGGCGAGGTTTGGTCGTGGCGGCGGCGACGATCAGCCGCTGGGTCAAGCCGGCCAGATCGAAGCGGCGATTGAAGCGGTAGGCGAATTCTGCGAGGTAGCGATGGGCGTACTTGGAGAAGGCGAACGCGTGATAGGTGCCGGCGATGGCGGTTTTCAAGTTGCCCAGGGTGGTGTTGATCGCGTTGAACTGCGGCAGGTCCTTGGGCTTGAGTTGTCCGACCACAAACGGCTCGTGTGTGCAGCCGACCTCGGTGACGGCGGCAAAGCAAGCCAGGCCGTCGCTGATGACCTTGGCCCCGGGTGCCAGGCTGCGCTTGGCCCAATTGGCCACGGCCTTGGAGGTGAAGCCGCTGACCCGGCTGAGCTTGACGCGGCGCGCCGCGCCGCTGTCGGTGGTGGCCACGGCCGCGACGAAGGGCACCTTGTTCTCCGAGCCTCGGCCAACCTTGCCGCCAGTGCGCTCGCCGCCCAAGTAGGCGTCATCGACCTCCACGCGCCCGTCCAGCGTGTACAGCGCCTCGCGCTCGAGCATCGACTGCATGACTTTGTGCTTGATCAGCCAGGCCGTCGGGTAGCTCACCCCGAGGCTGCGCATGAGCGACAGCGCCGAGAGATTGGTCTTGGCCTGGCCGAGCAGGTACAGCGCCAGGAACCAGGTGCGCAGCGCCAGCTTGGTGCTGTGAAACAGGGTGCCGGCGATGATCGAGGTCTGCTGCCGGCAACTCAGGCACTGGAATGTCTGGCGATGGCGCACACGAAGAACGCAGTGCGCGGTCCCGGCGCAATGCGGGCACACGAAGCCCTGCGGCCAGCGTGCCGCCACAAGAGCCACCTCGCATTGCGGCTCGCTGCCGTACAGATCGAAGAACGTGGACATCGACATTCCCGGCTGAAATTGCACGCGGTTCATTGCCATGGCTTGGGCTCCAAAGATTTGATCAGAGTCCATCTTCCTGCCCCACTGGCTCATGGCATGAGCCTGGCTGAACATTCTTGCTAATCAGGAGGAGAAATGCTATGAAGTCAATCGTTTTGAGCTGTGCCCTGCTTGCATCGCTGGGATTCGTTCCGGCCGCCTCCGCAAAGGGCTGCCTAAAGGGTGCGGCAGTTGGCGCAGTCGGCGGTCACGTTGCCGGCCATCACGCCATCTTGGGCGCCGCAGCCGGGTGCGCGATCGGACATCACGTGGCGAACAAACCGCCTGCGACCCCGCCCACCGCGAAAGATTCCCCGGCGCAGACGCCACCGGTGCCGCCAAAACCCTGACGCAAGGGGCCCGCAATTGTCCCGCGCCGCCGTAGGAGCTGCGCGAGGCCTGGCGAAATCACGAGTCTGATCGGAGCCTTTCACCCCGTTTTCGGCACTCGGCCGTTCAACGACATG
>JANYBE010000166.1 GCA_025360945.1 Rhizobacter sp.
CGCAAGCTCAAGCTCGTCGACCTGAAAGACCCGACCAAGGTGCATGACGTGGGCAACGTCGGCGAGATCGAGTCGATCGACCCGAGCGTCGTGAAGGCCTTGCAGGACGACCAGTTCATCCCGGTGATCTCGCCGCTGGGCTTTGGCGAGAACAATGAGAACTACAACATTAATGCCGACGTTGTCGCCGGCAAGCTTGCCGAGGTCCTGAAGGCCGAGAAGCTGATCATGCTGACCAACATTCCAGGTGTGCTCGACAAGTCCGGCAAGCTGCTCACCAACCTGTCGGCGCGCGAGATCGACGAGCTGTTCGAGGACGGCACGATCAGCGGCGGCATGCTGCCCAAAATCGACTCGGCACTCGCCGCGGCGAAGAACGGCGTCAACACCGTGCACATCATCGACGGCCGCGTGCCGCACGCGATGCTGTTGGAGGTGCTAACGGAGCAGGCCTACGGCACGATGATTCGTTCCCATTGAAGCAGCGCGATCCGGCCAGGCGGGTCTGGCTCTTCGATCTGGACAACACGCTGCACGACGCGAGCCACGCCGCCTTCGGCGAGACCAACGTCGCGATGAACGCGTACATGATCGACCACCTCGGTGTCGGTCATGACGAGGCAGCGCGCTTGCGCCAGCATTACCTGAACCGCTACGGCGCGACGCTGCTCGGGCTGGTGCGCCACCACGGCGTGAAGGCGAGTCACTTCCTTGAAGAAACGCACCGCCACCCCGGTCTCGAACAGCGCCTGCGTACCAGCGCCCACGACCGCGCCGCGCTCAAGCGGCTGCCCGGCCGCAAGTTCATCCTGACCAACGCGCCGCGCGACTACGCGCTGCGCGTGCTGAACACGCTCAAGCTTGGCCGTCTGTTCGATGGCGTGATCTGCATCGAGGACATGACGATGTTCGGCCAGCTGCGCCCCAAGCCCGACGCGCGCATGTTCCGCCACATCGCGGCGGGCCTGAAGGTGCGCACCAGCGACTGCGTGCTGGTCGAAGACGTGCTCGAGAACCAGCGCGCCGCGCGCGGCATCGGCATGCGCACGGCGTGGATGCAACGCTACCTGGACGGGCGCTACCGCGGCCATCTGCGTGGCGGGGCGACGAGTGGCGCCAACAATGCACGAAACACCGGTGCAAAGCGGCGCGAAGTTGGTGTTCACCCTTGCCCCAGCCCCCGATATGTGTGTGCCAAAATGAACTCGCTTCTGACGCTACTCAGGCTCCGATGACCCACGACACCGACGCCAGCGCTGCCGAACCCGATGGGTCTACCGACGACGCGGCACAGGGCGAGCCGCCGCCCGCGACGCCACCGACGGCCACCCCCGTGCGCAAGCGCCCGAAGCCCGGCGAGCGCCGCGTGCAGATCCTGCAGACGCTGGCCAGCATGCTCGAGCTGCCGGGCGCCGACCGCGTTACCACCGCAGCACTGGCTGCAAAGCTCGATGTCTCCGAGGCTGCGCTGTACCGCCATTTCGCCAGCAAGGCGCAGATGTTCGAGGGCCTGATCGAGTTCATCGAGAACAGCGTCTTCACGCTCGTCAATCAGATCCACGAGCGCGAGACGCAACCAGTCGTCCAGGTGCAGAAGATGCTCACCGTGCTGCTCCAGTTTGCTGAGAAGAACCCCGGCATGGCGCGCGTGATGGTCGGCGACGCGCTGGTGTTCGAGAACGACCGTCTACTCACCCGCATGAACCAGTTCTTCGAGCGCTTCGAATCGCAGCTGCGCCAGAGCCTGCGCGGCCGTGCCGAAGAGGCCGGTTCGACGACACCGACAGTGGACGCCAACGCGCAGGCCTCAGTGCTGACCTCGTTCGCGGTCGGCCGTTTGCAGCGCTTCGCGCGCTCGGGCTTCAAGCGCAGCCCGGTCGAGCATCTCGACGCGGCGTTGCGCATGCTCGCCAGCTAGGCAGCATCATGTCGGCCGTGACCATGGTCACGCTGGAGGTGAGTGGCCAGACGCTCTGGCTGCTGCCCCAAAGAGCGGTGTTTCTGCCCGAGTCAGACACACTGGTCGTTGCCGATGCCCACGTCGGCGCGACCGAGGAGTCGCTGTCCGTACTGAGCGAGTTGGTGCGCCGCCTCGAGGCGACGCGCATCATCTTTCTCGGCGATCTTCTGCACGCCGCACGCGCCCAGCCGGCTGCGATGGCCGCGGTGCTACGCTGGCGCGAGCAGCACGCGTTGCTCGAGCTGACGCTGGTGCGCAGCCGCCTCGAGGCGCGCGTCGTCGAACCGCCGGTCGTACTCGACATCCAGGCTTTCGACGAGCCGCTGATGCACCGTGGCCTCGCGCTGTGCCACCGACCCCAACCCGTCGAAGGTGCGTTCGTGCTGGCCGGCCACATGCACCCCTGCGTCAGCATTGGCGGGCGCGCGCACGACTGGCATCGCCTGCCGTGCTACTGGTTTTCACCCCGCATGGGTGTGTTGCCTGCGTTCGGTACCTTCACCGGCATGCAGGCGATCAGACCGGGAAAGGGCGAGCGCATCTTTGCGTCGGCCGCGGATCGCGTTTTCGAGCTGCTGCCACGGCAAGAAAGCCGCCCAAGCCGCTGAGCGAGGTGGGTGAAGTGGGCGACTAAACTGCCGCCCCATGCCCACCGAATCCCTGCTGAATCTGATTGCGCGCGCTGAGGCCCTGCTCGTCCGGCTCGAAAGCGTGCTGCCGATGCCGCTCGCTGCACCTGACTGGTCGGGGGCGATCGCATTTCGCTACCGGCGCCGCGGGGCATCGGGGGCGATCACGCCGGTGCGGCACGTGGCCGACATCCGGCTGGCAGCGCTGGTCGAGGTCGAGCCACAGAAGGAGCGGCTGCTGCGCAATACGCGCCAGTTTGTCGAGGGCTTCGGCGCCAATAACGTGCTGCTTACCGGCGCGCGCGGCACGGGCAAGAGCTCGCTGATCAAGGCCTGCCTGAACGAGTACTCAGGGCGCGGGCTGCGGCTGATCGAGGTCGACAAGGTAGACCTCGTCGACCTGGCCGATCTCGTGGATC
>JANYBE010000181.1 GCA_025360945.1 Rhizobacter sp.
CGAAGAGGGTGCGATCCAGGTGTTCCGGCCGGTGGCGTCGTCGCTGCTTTTGCTCGGTGCGGTCGGGCAGTTGCAGTTCGAGGTCGTCGCGCACCGGCTCGAGCACGAATACGGCGTGAAAGCACGCATTACGCCGAGCCGCTTCCAGGTCGCGCGCTGGGTCACCTGCAATGAAGAAGATGGCGGCGCGAAGGAGCTGCAGCGCTTCATCGACGGCAACGCCCACCGCGTCGCCTACGACGCCGTGGACGCCCCTACGGTACTGGTCGAGTACGCACCCGAGCTGCGCGCGATCGAGGCGAACTGGCCGAAGATCCGGTTCCATGCGCTGCGCGAGCATGCGGGCCTCGTTTTCCAGAAGCAGCTCGACGGCTGACGTGCGTCGCGTTTAGGCCTAGGATGGGTGCCCCGACCCCAAGGAGGCGCGATGAATGCCTTGTTGCTGTTGTTGCTCTCGGTGCTGCTGGGCGGCTGTGCGATCACGCCGCCGATGCCGCCCGCCACGGCCCTGTTCCACGACGAATTGTTTGTCGCTGCATCGGCGCCCATCGATCCCGGGGCGGCGCTCGAGATGAGCCCAGCGATGCGCGGCTACCTGGCGACCAAATTCGGCAATCGCACACAACGGGCGGATCGGCGTCGCCAGCTCATCGACGCGCTGTACCACGGCGACCTGAAGCTTGAGTACGACGCGGCCATGACGCGCACCGCGTCGCAGGCCTTCGAGGCACGCTCGGGCAACTGCCTCGCATTGGTGATGATGACGGCCGCATTCGCTAAGGAGATCGGCCTCAGCGTTCGCTACCAAGCCGTAGTTGGCGAAGAGGCCTGGGACCGCGCCGATGACCTCTACATCTCGATCGGCCACGTGAATCTGCTGCTTGAGGAGCGTATCGAGCCCATCGGGTTCTTCTCTTCGACCACCGGTGCCATGGTGGTCGACTTTCTGCCTCCGCGCGACGCGCGGATGCTGCAGACTCGCCAGATCGAGGAGCGCACGGTGGTTGCGATGTACCTGAACAACCGCGCCGTCGAGTCGCTGACCCAGGGCAAGGTCGACGACGCGTACTGGTGGGCGCGCGAGGCGATCCGCGCCGATCCGGAGCTTCTCGGAGCCTACGTGACGCTCGGCGTCATCTACCGCACCCGGCACCATGCCGAACTCTCCGAGCAGGTGCTGCAGCGTGTCGCCGAACGCGAGCCGGAGAACGTCTACGCGATGTCGAACCGTGTCCTCGCGTTGCGCGATCTGGGTCGCGCGGCCGAGGCCGACGCGCTCGCGCAGCGGCTCACCGCGCTCGACCCGCATCCGCCGTTCAGCTACTTCCGCGAGGGCATGGTGGCATTGCATGAAGGCCATGTCGAGGCCGCGCGCCGGCTGTTCGCGAAGGAGGTCGCGCGGGCGCCGTACCACCACGAGTTCGAGTACTGGCTCGCGGTGACCTACATCGAACTCAACGACGCCGACCGCGCCACCATCCACCTGACCCGCGCGATGGAAGTCAGCACAACGCGCAAGGACCATGACCTCTATGCCGGCAAGCTGGACCGGCTGAAGGCGCTGCGAGCGCAGTAGTACGCAATAGTATTCAGGAGACCCGAATGAAGGCAGCAGTCATCGCCGTGAACGGCGGCCCCGAGGTGCTGAAGTACGCCGAGATCGCCGATCCGGTGTGCGCCGACGACGGCATCGTGATCGATGTCGGGACCATCAGCATCGAAGGCGGCGACCTGCTCGCGCGCCTGATGACGCCGCCGACGAGCGCGACGCACGTGGTCGGCTACATCGCAGCCGGCACGGTGCGTGCGATCGGCGCGAAGGTAAAGGGCCGCACGCTCGGCGAGCGCGTCGTGACACTGAACGCCAACGGCTCGCATGCCCAGCAGCGGGCGGTGCCGGCGGCGATGGCGTGGGCGATCCCCGACGGGATGGCGACGGCCGACGCGGCCTGCGTGCCGGTCGCATTCGCGACCGCGCACGACTGCCTATTCCACGCCGGCGCTCTGAAGGCGGGTCAGACGGTACTGATTCACGCCGGTGCCGGCGGCGTCGGTATGGCCGCGATACAGATGGCGAAGCGGGTCGGCGCGACCGTGATCGCGACCGCGTCGAGCTCGGACAAGCTGGCGCGATTGAAGGACTTCGGCCTAGACCACGGCATCAACTATATCGAGCAGGATTTCGTCACCGAAGTGCTGGCGCTGACCAGCAAGCGCGGCGTCGACATGGTGCTCGACAGCGTCGGTGGCAAGACGCTCGCCGACAGCGTCAAGGTGCTCGGCTGGCGCGGCCGGTTGGTGAGCGTTGGCATCGCTGGGCGGGGTGGTTCGGCGGTCAACGCGTTCTCGCTCTGGGCAAAGAACAACACGCTGCACGGCGTGCTGTTCGCGACTGCGCTGCAGAATGAGTACCCTCGCGCGCACGCGCTGGTGGGCGAATGCCTGCAACGCGTTGCGAACGGCGAGTTGCGTGTCGTCATCGACCGCACGTTCGCGCTTGCCGACGCGGCGCAGGCGCATGCGTACATCGAGGGCCGCAACGCGTTCGGCCGGGTGGTGATGAAGGCGTGACCGCGCTTGCGCGCTCGCGTCTGGCGCTCTATCTCGACCTGATCCGCTGGAACCGCCCGGCCGGCACCTACCTGCTGCTGTGGCCGACGCTCGTCGCGCTGTGGATCGCGGCGCGCGGCTTTCCGGGTTGGCATCTGTTGCTCGTGTTCGTGCTCGGCACCTTTCTGATGCGCAGCGCGGGCTGCGCGGTGAACGACGTGGCGGACCGCGATTTCGATAAGCACGTCAAGCGCACCGCTCAGCGGCCGGTGACGAGCGGCGCGCTCAGCGTGCGCGAGGCCCTGCTGCTCGGCGCGGCGCTTGCGCTGTTGGCATTCGCGCTCGTGCTGACGACCAACGCGACGACGGTTCTCTGGAGCTTCGCCGCGTTCGCCGTCAGCATTGTCTATCCGTTCACCAAACGCTTCTTCGCGATGCCGCAGGCAGTGCTCGGCGTTGCGTTCAGCTTCGGCATCCCGATGGCGTTCGCGGCGGTTCGGCAAGAGGTGCCGGCGCTCGCGTGGTGGCTGCTGATGGGCAACCTGTGCTGGGTGCTGGCCTACGACACCGAGTACGCGATGGTCGACCGCGACGACGACCTGACCCTCGGCATCAAGACCTCGGCAATCACGCTCGGCCGCTTCGACGTGGTCGGCGTGATGTTGTTCTACGGTTTGTTCATTGCCGTGTGGGGCGTTCTCGGTGCGCAGCTAGGCTTCGGCTGGCCGTACTTTACTGGACTGGGCGTCGCGGCGCTGATCGCGCTGTGGCACTTCACGCTGATACGCGACCGTTCGCGCGACGGCTGCTTTCGCGCGTTCCGCCTCAACCACTGGATCGGCTTTGTCGTGCTCGCAGGCGCGGTCGCCGACCATGCGCTGCGCGCGTCGGCTCAGGGGTAGAGCCCGCGCTCTTCGCGGGCAATGAGGATTCGCTCGCAGGCCACCGCGAAGGTCGCTGTGCGCAGGCTGATCTTGTGGCGATCGGCCGTGTCCCAGATCTTCTTCAGCGCATCGACCATGATCTTGTCCAAGCGCAGATTGATCTCGTCCTCGCTCCAGAAGAAGCTCGAGAAGTCCTGCACCCATTCGAAGTAGCTGACCGTTACGCCACCGGCATTGCAGATTACATCGGGCACGACGAGGATGCCGCGCGAGGCGAGCACGTCGTCGGCATCTGGCAGCGTCGGGCCGTTCGCACCTTCGAGCACGAGCTTGGCCTTGATGCGGTTAGCGCGTGCCGCGGTGATCTGCGATTCGAGCGCGGCCGGGATCAGGATGTCGCAGTCGACGTCCCAGAACTCTTCGTCAGCGATGCGTTCGGCGCCCTTGTAGTGGCCGATGCCACCGTCGCGCTTAAGCGTCTCCATCGTGTCGGCGATGTCGAAGCCGTTCGGGTTTACGAGCGTGCCGGTGTGGTCCTGGACAGCGACCAGCTTGGCGCCGGCCTGCACGAACAGCTCGGCTGCCGAACCGCCGACGTTGCCCATGCCTTGCACGGCGATGCGCACGCCTTCGAGGTTCAGGCCGATGCGCCGCGCCGCTTCGCGGCCGGTCACGAACACGCCGCGGCCGGTCGCCTTGACGCGCCCGAGCGAACCGCCAAGGTGCAGCGGCTTGCCGGTGACGACGCCGGTGGCGGTGGTGCCGGTGTTCATCGAGTACGTGTCCATCATCCAGGCCATGATCTGGCCGTTGGTGTTCACGTCGGGCGCAGGGATGTCGCGCTGCGGGCCGATGATGATGCCGATCTCGCTGGTGTAGCGGCGTGTCATGCGCTCCAGCTCCTTCAGCGACAGCAGCTTCGGGTCGACGCGGATGCCGCCCTTGGCGCCGCCGTAAGGCAGGTTGACTGCTGCGCACTTGACCGTCATCCAAGCCGATAGTGCCATCACCTCTTCGAGCGTCACGTCCGGGTGGTAGCGCACGCCGCCCTTGCCCGGTCCGCGGCTCAGGTTGTGCTGCACGCGGTAGCCCTCGAAGTGCGCGACGTTGCCGTTGTCGAGTTCGATCGGTACGTCGACGATCAGCGCGCGCTTCGGGCGCTTCAGCGTTTCGGACCAGCGCGCGAGGTTGCCGAGGTAGGGCAGCACGCGGTCGACCTGTGAGATGTAGGTGTCCCAGGCGGTGTCGCCCTTCTGACTGACGTAGGAAAGGTAGCTCATGAATGTCTCTTGGTAAGGTTCTTACGATGCTTTGCATGCGACGGCGCGATGCGCTTATGGTGCATGGCCGGCATGTGGCGAGACTGTAGGCGCAAGCAACGTCGAATCGAGTCGGATGCCATGCAGGGTTTGCATGGGCTCACGCGAACCCGGCATTGGTCGCGTGCCCTGTCGCCGTGTCAGCGTCCATTTTTCAGCGTTCGAATTCGTCGCCGAGTTCGCGGGCCCGTTGCTGCGCTGCCTTGAGGGCCTGGATGAACAAAGCCTTCACGTCGCTCGCCTGCAGCGATGTGAGCGCTGCGTAGGTCGTGCCTCCCTTGGATGTGACGCGTTCGCGCAGCACCGATGGCGCATCGGGCGAGGCCTGCGCGAGCGAGGTCGCACCCGCGAAGGTGGTGAGCGCGAGCGTCTTGCCCTGCTCGGCGCTCAAGCCCATCTGCACCGCGGCCTCCATCATCGCCTCGACGAAGTAGAAAACGTAAGCCGGGCCGGAGCCGGACAGCGCAGTGACCGCGTCAAGGTCGTCCTCGCGTGCGACCCACATCAGCTGACCGGTTGGTGCAAGCACGGCCTCGACCTGCGCGCGATCGGCGGCGCTCGCTGCGTCGCGTGCGAACAAGCCAGTCATGCCCTGGCCAACCAGCGCCGGAGTGTTCGGCATCGTGCGCACGACGCGCTCGGTGCCGGTCGCGCGAACGATCGCATCGCTGCGGATGCCGGCCATTACGCTCAGGTGCAGTGCATTGCCGACGAAAGGCGCGCACGGTGCCGCCGCGTCAATGAACAACTGCGGCTTGACGGCCCACACGAGTGTTGCGGCTCGAGCCATCGATGCGTCGGCCGCGGCGAGTGTGCGCACGCCGAACTCGGCCTGAAGTATTTCGCGCTGCGCAGCGCCCGGGTCGATCACGAGGATGGAATCAGCCCGGCGTCCGCTCTTGACGAGACCACCGATGACGGCGCTGGCCATGTTTCCGCCTCCGATGAATGCGATCATGTCCATGGGTCAATGCTCTAAGGAGTGGGTGATGCGTCTGGAAGGTTCATGCCATTGTCGCGCGGTGCAGTTCAGCGTTAAGGCGCACAGCCCGGTGCCGTTCATGCACTGCCACTGCTCGATCTGCCGCAAGACCGCGGGAAGCGGCGGCTATGGGATCAACCTCGGTGCCGACGCGGCGACGTTGACGGTGAGCGGGCAGGAGCACGTCACGATCTATCGCGCGGTGATGCGCGAGCCCGGCCAGCGTGCGACGCGCTCGAAGGCGGGTCGCCACTTCTGCCGACTGTGCGGCAGCGCGCTGTGGCTTTGGGACCCGCGCTGGCCCGAACTCGTGCACCCCCACGCGTCGGCGATCGACACGCCGCTGCCTAAGCCACCAGAGGTGGTGGAGATTGGGCTGGCGTGGGCGCCCGATTGGGTCGCTGTGCCGGAACGGCCAGGGCATGTGCAGTTCCGGCACATGCCGAACATGTCGCTCGAAGACTGGCACCGGCGACACGGGCTGTGGAGCGAATGACCTGCGCTCAGCGCGCCCAGGCCGACAAGGCCTGGGCCAGCGGCTGTGTGCTGGGCCGCGCGAGTAGGTAGAAGGACAGGCGCCCGGGCGAGGGCCAGCGCTTTGCGTCGCGGCGCGTCAGCACATCTAGCTCGGGCGTGATCGCCGAGCTGTTCAGGCAGCCGACACCCCAGCCCGCGCGGATAGCCGCGACCGCCGCCTGACTGCCGGTGCAGCCGAGTTGCAGGTGGTGGGCGCGTCCGCTGCGTGCCAACGCGGCGAGCGCGATGTCGCGCACCGGGCACTCGCGGCCGAGCAGCACCAGCGGCACCGCTTGTCCCTG
This sequence comes from Rhizobacter sp., assembly GCA_025360945.1. Taxonomy (GTDB): domain Bacteria; phylum Pseudomonadota; class Gammaproteobacteria; order Burkholderiales; family Burkholderiaceae_C; genus LMDS01. The sequence continues at coordinate 6,554 of JANYBE010000181.1, forward strand.
CGCCAGCGCGAGGCCGGGCGCGGCGACCCACGCAAGCCGTTCGCGGCGCAGCAGCTTCGCGCCCGCCGGCGGTGCGGTGGCGGTGACGATGACCAGATCGGCTTCGTCCTGCGCCCAGTGGCGCTGCAAGGGTGCGGAGGTACCAAGCAACAGCTCGAATTGCGCGCCACCGCCGGCGTCGCGCAGCACGCCGAGCAGCTCGCCGAGCCGATCCGGCATGAAGTACTCGCTGATGCCGATCCGGTGCGTCACGGGCTCGCGCGCGGGGCGGACGGCGGCGTGGGCTTCGTCCTGTGCGCGCAGCAGCGACAGCGCGTGCGGCAGGAACGCCAGGCCTTGCGCGGTGAGCGCGAGTGCACGCGTGCTGCGCTGGACCAGGTGCGCGCCGACGGCGGCCTCGAGGTGTTGCAAATGCGTGCTTACTGCCGACTGCGTGCGGTGCACCTGCTGTGCCGCGCGCGTGACCGAGCCGGCGCGTGCAATGGCGGCGAAGCTGCGCAGCCAGGCGGGGTCGAGGTCATTCATTCGAAAACTTGATGAATGTGATGGAAATGATCTGCTTCACAGGGGAATGATCGCTGCCTAGAGTTCAACCGTCAACACCAACTTGTTCCGAGGACCGCCATGCCCTACCTCCACATCCAACTCTCTGGTGAACGCGACGATGCACTGGCCGGTCAGGCCGCCGATGTCGCCGCCGAACTCACGGCGAGTGTTCTGCAAAAGGACCGCGCGCTAACCGCGGTCGTTGTCGAATTCATCGAACCAGCGCACTGGTTCATTGCGGGCGAACCGCTCGCGAAGACGGGTCTGCGCAGCTATCACTGGTATGTGAGCATCACCGACGAGACCAACACCAAGGCCGAGAAGGCGCAGTACATCGCTGCGGTTCACCAAGCCATGGGAGAGCTGCTGGGCGACGTCGCCGAGCATTCGTATGTGCAGTTGGCAGACGCGCGCGCCAGCGCGTATGGCTACGGCGGGATGACGCAGGAATTCCGCTACCAGGTTCAATGAATCCCGGAGAGCAGCGCGGCGTTGCCACCCGCCGCCGCGGTGTTGATCGTCAGCGTCTGCTCGGCACAGAAGCGGTAAAGGTAGTGCGGGCCGCCGGCCTTCGGCCCGGTGCCGCTTAGGCCTTCGCCGCCAAAAGGCTGCACGCCGACGACCGCTCCGATCATGTTGCGGTTCACGTAGACGTTGCCGATGCGCGCGGCAGCTGCGAGCCGCAGCGCGCGCGAATCGATGCGGGTTTGGATGCCGAGCGTGAGGCCGTAGCCGAGTGCGTTGATCTGCCGAATAACCGCATCGACATCGCCACGCCAGCGCACGACGTGCAGTACGGGGCCGAAAATCTCTTGCTTCACGTCGCCGACGCTGGGCAATTCGAACGCGATCGGCGCGATCAGGCGCGGGAGCGATGACACGACGGGCGTCTCGCCGATCAGCGTGGCCCGGGCGCGCAGCTGCGCGATGTGCGCAGTAATGCCGTCGAACGCCTCGGCGTCGATCACCGGGCCGACATCGGTCGCGAGCAGTGCCGGGTCACCGGCGTTGAGCTCCTCGAGTGCGCCGCGGATCATCTCGATCACGGCATCGGCGACGCCTTCGTGCACGCACAACAGGCGCAGCGCGGAGCAACGCTGGCCGGCGGAGCGGAACGCGCTCTGGACCACGGCATCGACCACCTGCTCGGGCAGCGCGCTGCTGTCGACGATCATCGCGTTGATGCCGCCGGTCTCGGCGATCAGCGGCACGATCGGCCCCGCCTTGGCGGCCAGCGTGCGGTTGATGATCCACGCCACCTCGGTCGAGCCCGTGAAGGCCACCCCCGCCGCACCGGGATGCGCCGTCAGCAGGGCCCCGACCGCGCCGTCGCCCG
>JANYBE010000208.1 GCA_025360945.1 Rhizobacter sp.
CGAGGTACATCAGGCCGCTGAGCGTGACCGCCGTGACGAGCAAGATCATGATCTGCACGTTGTTGATGACCGCGCCGCCGACGTTGTACGGCTCGCTCGGCAACAGGATCGGGAAGGACTTGTAGGTCGGCTCCCAGATGATCATCGCCAGCGTTTGCAGCAGTAGGCTCATGCCCATCGCGGTGATCAGCGGTGCCAGTCGCGGCGCGTTGCGCAGCGGCCGGTAGGCGATCTTCTCGATGCTGTAGTTGAGCGCGCAACACACGATGATGGCCGCGATCAGCCCGATGATCAGCAGCAGCCAGCCCGGCAGGCCGCTCTTGCCGAGCGCGGTGACGACCGTCCAGCTCGTCAGCGCGCCCACCATCAGCACCTCGCCGTGCGCGAAGTTGATTAGGTTGATGATGCCGTAGACCATCGTGTAGCCCAGCGCCACCAGCGCGTACACGCTGCCGAGCACCAGGCCGTTGATGATCTGCTGGATGAAGGTGTCCATGCGTTCTCTCTCCTGCAGTGCAGAGCTTGTTTTCCGTGCCTCATCCCTTAGCAATATTCCGGCCACGGCTTGTGGGTACGAGCTCGATCGACCTGCGATCCGGCTCGGGCGCAGCGGATTCTAGGTTCGCAATATCGGCCGTCCGACTCTGACTTTCCCGATGACAGCCCCAGCAATTGCTGTCAGGGAAAGCTGCGCTCAGCGGGATTTCGCGGCCGCTTCGTTGAGCCGGCGCAGCTCGCGCAGCTTCTCGCTGATACGGATTTCTAGCCCGCGCTCGACCGGCGCATAAAAGTATGCTGGATTGACATCGTCGGGCCAGTAATTTTCGCCGGCCGCGAACGCGCCTTCCTCGTCGTGCGCATAGCGGTAGCCGCGGCCGTAGTCCAGGCCCTTCATCAGTGCGGTCGATGCGTTGCGCAGGCGCAGCGGCACCGCGCGAGTGCCGTCCTGCTTGACGAACGCGACCGCCGCCTTGTAGGCCGTGTAGACCGCGTTGCTCTTGGCCGCAACCGCGAGGTAGACAACAGCCTGCGCGAGCGCGAGTTCGCCTTCCGGCGAGCCCAGGCGCTCGTAGGTTTCGGCCGCATCGAGCGTCAGACGCAGCGCGCGGGGGTCGGCCAGGCCGATGTCCTCGCTGGCCATGCGCACCATGCGTCGCGCCGCATAGCGCGGGTCGACGCCGCCGTCGAGCATGCGCACGAACCAGTACAACGCGGCGTCAGGATCGCTGCCGCGCACCGCCTTGTGCAGCGCCGAGATCGTGTCGTAGAACTGCTCGCCGCCCTTGTCGTAGCGGCGCAGCTGTTCGCCCAGCGTGTGCTCGAGCATGGGCTCGTCGATCAGCGCGACGCTGCGGGACATCGAAATCAGGTTCTCGTACGCATTCAACAGGCGACGCGCGTCACCGTCGGCATAGGCGACCAGACGGTCGCGCGCGGCGTCGGTCAACGGCGGCGCTTCGAGCAATGTGGCCGCGCGGCGCAGCAGTTCGCGCAACTCGTCCTCGCTCAGCGTCTTCAGCACATGCACCGTCGCACGCGACAGCAGTGCCGAATTGACCTCGAACGACGGGTTCTCGGTGGTCGCACCGATGAATGTAAAGAGCCCCGATTCGACATGCGGTAGGAACGCGTCCTGCTGCGCCTTGTTGAAGCGGTGCACCTCGTCGACGAACACGACTGTGCGTCGCTGCGTGTTGCGTGCGATCTGCGCCCGCTCGACCGCATCGCGAATGTCCTTCACGCCGCCGAGTACGGCCGAGATCGCGATGAACTGCGCGTCGAAAGCCTGCGCCACCAGCAGCGCGAGCGTCGTCTTGCCGACGCCCGGTGGGCCCCACAGGATCATCGAGTGCAGCCGCCGCGATTCGAAGGCGGCGCGTAGCGGCTTGCCGGCGCCGAGCAGGTGTTTCTGGCCGATCACCTCGTCGAGCGTCTTCGGCCGCAGCCGTTCGGCCAGGGGGGCCTGGAGCTCGTCATCAAGCGGCAGGCGGGGATGGGCGGCGTCCATAGCGCGATTGTCGCAGCGCTCCGCGCCTTCGCGATGACCGCGGCAGCAACCCCGGGGCGGTCGGACAATGGCCGGGGATTGACGCCGCAGGAGCGCCAATCGCTACTGCAGGGCTGGGCGCAGGGCCCGACCGGCGAACGTCTGGTCGGGGGCGCCTGGTTGGCGCCTGGTTGTCGCGCCTTGTGATCGTCGCGCGCCATGCCGAGTTGCTGCCGGCACGCTTCGGGCTGGACGACGTGCCCGAAGGCGAAGGCGTCAGCGCGTGTTCAGTGTGCGAGTGGGTTAATCATTGCTCGATGACGTCGGCGCCAGGCGGCGGCGTGAAGCGAAACGCATCGGCCGAAAAGCTCACACCCGATGCGAACTGGCTGAATTGCAGCAGCGAGCGCTGGTCGAATGCGTCGACGATCTCAACCGCAGCGAGGTCCTTGCCGCGGAAGCCGACGCGCACGGACTTGAACGCACCGTCTTTCAGTTTCGGACTCGCTTGCACCCACTCAAGACCATCCTTCGGGGGTTGGGTGACCAGATCGAAGTCCTTGTCGAGCGAACCACCCGCGAGCAGCGCGGCGGGCGTGGCGCCAAGGGCCGACGAGAACTTACGCGAGCTCGCCTGATTTAGATCGGCGTCATAGATCCAGACCTTCTGGCCATCGGCGACGATGAGCTGTTCGAACGGTTTCGCGTAGGCGAAGCGGAAGCGGTTCGGCCGCGAGAACTCAAAGCTGCCGCTCGAGCTCTTCTTCTTCGCGCCGTCGGGCGATGTGACCGTCTGCGTGAACTGCGCGCGGCCGGTGTTCACATCACGGATGAAGGCACGCAGCGTGTCGACGGCATCGGCGTGAGCGGCAACGCCGGCGAAGGCGAGCGTGAACGCGACAATTGAATTGAAAAGAGCGCTTTTCATTCGGCGCGGGCCGGCGCGATGATGTCGCGATTGCCGTTAGTGGACATGCTCGATACGAGCCCGGATTTCTCCATTTGTTCCAGCAGCCGCGCCGCGCGGTTGTAGCCGATACGCAAGTGGCGCTGCACCAGCGAGATCGACGCGCGCTTGTGCTGCAGCACGATCGCGACGGCCTGGTC
>JANYBE010000210.1 GCA_025360945.1 Rhizobacter sp.
ATCCTCGCGTACTCCCGCTTCAGCCACAAGGAAATCAACATCGGCCTGGCGCGCGAGGCGCTGAAGGATCTGCTGTCGATCCAGAACCGACAGGTTGGCGTCGAGAACATCCAGAAGACCGTGGCCGACTTCTACAAGATCAAGGTTGCCGACATGTACAGCAAGAAGCGCCCGGCCAGCATCGCGCGGCCGCGCCAGATCGCCATGTACCTGGCAAAGGATATGACGCAAAAGAGCCTGCCCGAGATCGGCGAACTCTTCGGCGGGCGCGACCACACAACCGTGCTGCATGCGGTGCGCAAGATCGCGGCCGAGCGGCAAAAGAACACCGAGCTGAATCAGCAGTTGCACGTGCTCGAGCAAACGCTAAAAGGATGACGAATCGATGCGATGTCAAACAACAACCCTGGGGATAAGTTTCGAACAAGAGGCCACATGTCCACAGGGCAGCGCGATTTCGAAAAGTTGTTATGTGGCCGACGTGCATCAAGCGAGGGTCCAAGCCCCATGGTTTTCAGGGGCTTAAGTGGCTGATCGAAAAGGCGAAAATGGCGTTGTCCACAGAAAACGCCGGTCTCTACTACTACGACCAAGTTAAGAGGTTCAAATGATTGTCTTGAAGACAGCACAAGAAAAAGTTTTGAGCGCACTGCAAGCCGTAGCCGGGATCGTGGAGCGGCGCCACACCTTGCCCATCCTGGCCAACGTGCTGATCCGCAAGACCGGCGAACAGATCGAGCTCACGACCAGCGACCTGGAGATCCAGGTGCGCACACGTGCCGAGCTCGGCGGTGACGGTGGCAACTTCGCGACGACCGTCGGCGCACGCAAGCTGATCGACATCCTGCGTTCGATGCCGAACGACCAAATCGTCACGCTCACGGCGAACCAGAACAAGCTGACGCTGCAAGGTGGCAAGAGCCGCTTCACATTGCAAACAATGCCCAGCGACGACTTCCCGCTGGTGCAGGAAGCGGCGGACTTCGGCCCTGCTTTCAGCGTGCCGCAGAAGGCACTGAAGGGCCTGATTGACCAGGTGCACTTCGCGATGGCGGTGCACGACATTCGCTACTACCTGAACGGCATCTTGTTTGTCGCCGAAGGCAAGAACCTGACGCTGGTCGCGACCGACGGCCACCGGCTGGCACTTGCGCAGGCAACGCTCGATGTCGAGATCCCGAAACAGGAAGTGATCTTGCCGCGCAAGACTGTGCTCGAGTTGCAGCGCCTGCTGCGTGACGAGAAGGAAGGCGAAGAAAGCCTGATCGAGATGCGCTTCGCCGGCAACCAGGCCAAGTTCAGCTTCAGCGGCATGGAGTTCGTGACCAAGCTGGTCGAAGGCAAGTTCCCCGATTACAACCGCGTGATCCCGAAGAACCACAAGAATGCCGTCACGCTGGGCCGCGCGCCGTTCCTCGCGAGCCTGCAGCGCGCCGCGATCCTGACGAGCGAAAAGTTCAAAGGCGTTCGCGTCAACATTGAGCCCGGTACCTTGCGTATCGCGTCGAGCAATGCCGAACAAGAAGAGGCCAAGGAAGAGCTCGAAATCGACTACGGCGGCGACAGCATCGAGATCGGTTTCAACGTGACCTATCTGATCGACGCCTTGTCGAACATGAGCGTCGAGATGATCAAGCTGGAGTTGCAGGACACGAACTCGAGCGCGCTGATCACTGTGCCCGAACAGGCCGGCTTCAAGTACGTCGTGATGCCGATGCGCATCTGAGCGTTGGTGACAACCTGAACAACGAGCGGGCTGCGGCCCGCTTCAGCGTTTCTTATGGGGTGGCTTGCAGGTTCTGCGGCACCCCGATCGTGAGCGAAAGTGCAATGAGCGAGATGACGACTACCCCCGAAGACGACGCCAACAAGGCCGACAGGGCCACGAAGCTCGGCGCTGAGAGCGCCGCGCGGGCGACCGAATTCGCTGCCGACAGCGCCGCCTATGGCGAAGGCAGTATCCAGATCCTGGAAGGCCTGGAAGCGGTGCGCAAGCGGCCGGGCATGTACATCGGCGACACGTCCGACGGCACCGGGTTGCACCACCTTGTTTTCGAAGTCGTCGATAACTCCATCGATGAATCGCTGGCCGGCTATTGCGACGACATCGTCGTGACGATCCA
>JANYBE010000274.1 GCA_025360945.1 Rhizobacter sp.
GTGGCTGCCCTTCACGAGCCGCAGCGACTTGGGCTGCGGCACATGCGCGTGTTCGGCAAGAAACTGCGCTGCCCACGGCCCGGCCGCGTTGACGAGTGCGCGTGCCTTGACCTCGCGCGTTTCGCCGCTCGCGCTTTGCAGCCGCACCTGCCAGTGCGTGGCAAAGCGCCGCGCGTCGACGCAGCGCCAGCGCGTCAGTACCGTCGCGCCGCGCTCGGTCGCGGAGATCGCGTTCAGCACGACGAGTCGCGCGTCGTCGACCCAGCCGTCGGAGTAGACGTAGCCCTTGGTAAACAGGGCTTTCAGCGGCTTGCCCGCCGGGTGCGTGCGCATGTTCACCGTGGTCGAGGCCGGTAGCACCTCGCGGCGTGCGAGGTGGTCGTACAGGAACAGGCCGATGCGGATCATCCAAACCGGTCGCAGCGTCTTGTCGTTCGGGTCGTGCGGCATCACGAAGCGCAGCGGCCACATGATGTGCGGCGCGCTCTTGAGCAGCACCTCGCGCTCGGCGAGGGCCTTGCGCACCAGCGAGAACTCGTAGTACTCGAGGTAGCGCAGCCCGCCGTGGATCAGCTTGGTGCTGCTCGACGACGTGTGCTGCGCGAGGTCGTCCTTCTCGCACAACAGCACGCTCAAGCCCCGACCCGCGAGGTCGCGTGCGATGCCCGCGCCGTTGATCCCGCCGCCCACGACCAACACGTCGCACAGTGGCGCGGCTCTTGCGCCGCTGCTGGGGCCTGGGCTGTGCTCCCCTGTCGAACTGGTGTGCTGAACCACTGACATAACCCCGCAGCATAGCTGCAAGGACCGACCTGCCAAGGGTCGGGTTCAATCTTTCCTTTCCATTTCATCGCAACGCATTGGTGAGCGCAAGCGAGAATTCCGCGATGGCGCTCGCGAAGCGCAGCGCTACGCTGAGCATATGACCCAGACCCACATCCTCGCGCTCGACCAGGGCACCTCCAGCTCGCGCAGCATCGTGTTCGATGTACGCGGCTGCATCAAGGCGATGTCGCAGCGCGAGTTCCGCCAGATCTACCCGCAGCCGGGTTGGGTCGAGCACGACCCGGGCGAGATTTGGGCCACGCAGCTCGCCACCGCGCGCGAGGCGCTCGCGAAGGCCGGATTGCGCGCCGACGAGATCGCATCGGTCGGCATCACGAACCAGCGCGAGACCACGCTGGTGTGGAATCGCGCCACGGGCGAGCCGATCCACAACGCGATCGTCTGGCAGGACCGGCGCGCCGAGCCGACCTGTGCCGCGCTGCGCGAGCGCGGGCTGGAGGCGCTGTTTCGCGACAAGACCGGGCTGATCATCGATGGGTACTTCTCAGGCACCAAGCTGAAATGGATTCTTGACAACGTGGCGGGCGCGCGCGCCGCGGCAGCGCGCGGTGAGCTCGCGTTCGGCACAGTCGATGCCTGGTTGATGTGGCAGCTCACTGGCGGTGCGGTGCATGCCACCGATGTCAGCAACGCGTCGCGCACCTTGCTGTTCAACGTGCGCTGCAACGCGTGGGACGATGAACTGCTCGCCTTGCTCGACATCCCTCGCGCGCTGCTGCCGGCCGTGCATCCGTCCAGCCACATATATGGCCGCACGCGCGCCGATCTGCTCGGTGCCGCCGTGACCATCGGCGGTGCGGCCGGCGACCAGCAGAGCGCGCTGTTCGGCCAGGCCTGCTTCAAGGCCGGTCTGGCAAAGAACACCTACGGCACCGGCTGCTTCATGCTGATGCACACCGGGTCGCAGTTTCAGACCTCGACCAACGGCCTGATCACCACGAGTGCCGCGCAGCCGACCAGTACACCCGAGTTTGCGCTCGAAGGCAGCGTCTTCATCGGCGGTGCGGTGGTGCAATGGCTGCGCGACGGGCTGCACGCGATCCAGCACAGCGGCGAGGTGCAGCAGCTCGCGCAGAGCGTGCCCGACAGCGGCGGCGTGATGTTTGTGCCGGCCTTCACCGGCCTGGGCGCACCGTACTGGAAGGCCGACGCGCGCGGCGCCATCGTCGGCCTGACGCGCGGCAGCACGGTCGCGCACATCGCGCGCGCCGCGCTTGAGAGCATCGCGTTCCAGAGCGCGGCATTGCTTCAGGCGATGAGCCGCGACGCGGTGGCCGCGGGTGGCGCGCCGGTTGCCGAGCTGCGCGTCGACGGCGGCGCCTGCGTCAACGATCTGCTGATGCAGTTCCAGGCCGATCTGCTCGGCATTCCGGTCGTGCGGCCGCAGGTCATCGAGACTACGGCACTCGGTGCGGCTTATCTCGCGGGCCTGTCATGCGGTCTGTACAAGAATCTGGACGAACTGAGCGCGCAGTGGACGGTCGAGCGCACGTTCCACCCGACGATGTCGCGCGAACGCGCCGGTGTGTTGATGCGCGGCTGGGAGCATGCGGTCGCGCAGGCTACGCTCTGACAAGATCCCGACAGGCTGCTGACACCACGCTGTCAGCAGCCTCAAGTCACGATTCAGGCTCCTACACACCACCTTCTCAGGAGCACTTCATGCAATCAACCCGCAACGCCATCGACTGGTTCGAAATCCCCGTGCGCGACATGGCCCGCGCCGCTACGTTCTACGAGGCGCTGCTCGAGACCTCGATCCGCCGCGAAACCATTGCGAACAGCACGCTCGGCGTATTCGGCTACGACGACACCGGCGTCGGCGGCTGCCTGATCGCCGGAGAGACCGCGCCGGCGCCCTCGACCAGCGGCACGCTCATCTACCTGCCCGCGGG